>JAURPW010000154.1:0-10592 GCA_030836435.1 Flavobacteriaceae bacterium | reverse complement strand
GCTTTCCAATCACGGTGTTAGACGGATGAAGCGCAGCTGATTTTCGCTGGCCCGTCAACTCCTCTATAGAAAGCGGCAAAACCTTATCGAGTAACGCAAATAAATCTGCGACTTGACTTAGGTGATGAACGGCATGGGCTTCAAAATTCACTCTGCTCCATTCGTGTGCTTGCTCACCCACCTTTCTGGCAATTTCTAAACCGTCAGCCACAAGCTGCTGTCCTGGTTTTAATTCGGTTATTGCCTGAGCTAAATCTCTAGTTGGAAACACCGCCGCATTGATAACCACATGAGTTTTTTTAGGGATGTAATGTTCGTACTTCTCGTGCAAGTGAGCTAAGGTGTCGTAATGAAAAACACCTTCGGTGATAAGCCTTTTCCAATGCTCTGCAATCGTCAACGCCCCAAACCGCAGCTCTGCCATTGGCCTGCTCAGCGTTAACGGAAAAAAGTCAATCGATCTGTCGTAGTCACTTAAAATATAATGCATAGACTTTACGGCTTGGAGCTACAAAAGTACAATGAGATCAAAAACAAAACACCCCCGAAAATTCGAGGGTGTTTTATATAAGAAAGACGCTCTAGCTTACTCTTTAGAAAACTTGGCGTATTTATTTTTGAACTTATCAATTCTACCGGCTGTATCAACCAATTTAGATTTTCCGGTGTAGAAAGGGTGAGAAGTGCGTGAGATCTCCACTTTAATCAATGGGTAGCTCACACCGTCAACTTCTATTGTCTCTTTTGATTCTGCAGCTGACTTGGTGATAAACACCTCATCGTTTGACATATCTTTGAATGCTACTAATCGGTAATTTTCTGGGTGAATTTCGCTTTTCATGACCCTATTATTTTTAAGTGTGCAAATATAGCGCAAAGTTTATAGTTTCACAAATAGTGCAGTGTATATTCCGCCAAAATCCATCCGATATCAATAGCTGTTTTTTTAATACTTTTATCACCAACCAATAAATTTCTAATCATGAACTCTTCTTTACCTACGCGTTCTTTCATGCTTACCTACGGAGCTATCCTAGGTGCACTTAGTGTTGTATTCTCTTTTATGCTATACACCATGGACATGCATTACCAAGGCGGAACTATGGTTACCGTGGTGAGCGTGGTGCTATCTGTGGCGCTTTACGCCGTAGGAATGTATCAATACCGCACGGCTAATGCAGGGTTAATGACCTTTTGGCAAGGAGTTAAACTCGGGGTAGGCATCGCCCTTATCAGTGGCATCATTGTAGTGCTTTTCAACCTGATTCTCACTAGGGTGATCGATCCAGAAACCATGACCAAGGCCATGGATTTTCAACGCGAACAACTCATTGAAAATACCGAATTGACCATTGAGCAAATCGACGCACAGCTAGCGGCTATGCAGAAATTTCAGACTCCAGCCATTCAGGCCGCATTTGGACTTTTGTTCTCGGTGATTTTTGGATTTCTCCTTTCGCTTTTACCGGCCGCCATACTTAGAAAGAGCGAAGAATAGAAACAGAAAACCGTACTTTTGATGCTGCTATGCAGCTCTCCATTGTCATTCCGCTTTTTAACGAATCAGACTCGTTAAACGAACTGGTCGACTGGATCACCGACGTGATGCAGCGCAATACGATTTCGTACGAACTGCTTTTTATCGATGACGGAAGCACAGACGATTCATGGCTAACCCTTACAAGGCTGTGCGCGAGCAACCCTCAGATTAGAGCGCTGCGTTTTACCAAGAATTTCGGAAAGTCGCAAGCGCTGCATGCCGGATTCAAACTGGCTCAGGGAAAAATAGTAGCCACCATGGATGCCGATTTGCAAGACAGCCCCGAAGAATTGCCCGAGATGATTCAGCTTCTAGAATCTGAACAACTCGATCTGATTTCAGGCTGGAAACGCAAGCGTTACGACAACCTGCTCACCAAAAACCTGCCTTCGCGTCTGTTTAACTGGGCCGCACGTAAGAGCTCTAACATTCAGCTTCACGATTTTAACTGTGGCTTAAAGGTGTACCGATCTGAAGTGATTAAAGCCATTGACGTAAAGGGCGAAATGCACCGGTACATTCCCGTTTTAGCCGCTAGTGCCGGTTTCACTAAAATCGGAGAAAAACCCGTCGCGCATCAGGCACGTAAATACGGAATGACCAAGTTTGGTCCTGAGCGCTTTTTGAATGGCTTACTCGATTTAATTACCATCAGTTTTGTGAGTCGCTTTGGCAAGCGCCCGATGCATTTATTTGGTGCCATTGGAGTGTTGATGTTCGTGCTGGGCTTTGTGTTTACCACCTATCTAGGCATTGACAAGCTTTTTTTAAACACTAAGGCACGCTTAATTACGCAGCGTCCTGAATTCTACTTGGCCTTAAGTGCAATGATTTTAGGAACTCAATTGTTTTTAGCCGGCTTCTTGGGTGAACTTATTGTCAGAAGTCAGGCCGATAAAGACCGTTACTATATTTCAGAAAAAATCAACCTGAACGAATAGCAATGACCCCATTCGATCGCGCACATGTTTGGTTAAACCCGCCCTTTGATTCGGCTACTCAAGAGGCCGTTCAGCAGCTCATCGAAAACGACCAAGAGGCACTGAGTGACGCCTTTTACAAAGATCTCGAATTCGGTACCGGCGGCATGCGCGGAGTGCTCGGTGTAGGCACCAACCGAATCAACGCTTACACACTGGGTAGGGCTACCCAAGGGCTATCAAACTACTTAAATCAGTGTTTTGATCTTAACTCAAAAGCGGTGGTCATTGCCTATGATTGCAGGCATCAAAGCGAAGAGCTTTCAAGACTTGTGGCCGAAATATTTTCAGCCAATGGCATTCAAGTATATCTGTTTAGCGCGCTGCGCACCACCCCCGAATTGTCTTTTGCCGTAAGGCACTTAAACGCACAGGCCGGTATTGTCCTCACCGCCTCTCACAACCCTCCAGAGTACAACGGATATAAGGTTTATTGGGAAGATGGCGGGCAGATCGTTCCTCCTCAGGATCAAGAAATCATAGATGAGATAGGCAAGGTAGACTATGCTGACATCCGATTTGAAGCAGTACCCTCACGCATTCAACTCATTGACAAAGAGGTCGATGAGGCCTTTTTCGAAGCATCAGTTCACAATGGCGCCATAGGGAAGGGCGAGCGCGAAGCCTTTTCACTGGTGTTTACTCCTATACACGGCACCTCGATAACCGCTATTCCTCAAGTCTTTAAGAAAGCCGGTTACACCCAAGTGCATATAGTCGAAGAGCAGGCAATCATTGACCCAAAATTCAGTACAGTCAAGTCTCCAAATCCGGAGGAGCGCGAGGCTCTAGATCTGGCAATAAGCCTTGCCGAGAAAAAGAAGGCCGATATGGTAATTGGCACCGACCCCGACAGTGATCGCTTGGGAGTTGCGGTGCGCGGCTTAGCCGGTGAAATGCACCTACTGAATGGCAACCAAACCATGGTTGTGCTCACCGAATACCTGCTTCAACACCACCGCAGAATGGGGTTTAAAGGCAATGAATTTATCGCCTCGACCATCGTGTCTACACCGCTAATTCGAAAAATGGCCGAAGCTTATAAGGTTCAGTATCGCGAGACGCTTACAGGCTTTAAATGGATCGGTAAACTGATCAACGACCATCCCGAGCTTAAATTTTTAGGCGGAGGCGAAGAGAGCTACGGCTATCTAGTAGGTGACTTCGTCAGAGATAAAGACGCCGTAACTTCAAGCCTTTTAGCCGCTGAGTTAGCCGCTGAGCTAAAAACCAAAGGCCAGACACTACTGAACTATCTTATCGAGTGCTTTGTTACCTATGGATGCTACCAAGAGCGCTTGCTATCCATTACCAAAAAAGGGCAGTCAGGAGCAGAGGAAATTCAGGAAATGATGAGGCGATTTAGAGCACATCCGCCCGAAGTCATAGCGGGCGAAAAGCTACTGTTCACCGAAGACTACCTGACACAAACCAAAACTGATCAGCTGAGTAAAGAGCAGTTTGCCATAGATCTCCCCAAAGCCGACGTGTTTATCTTAGAAACCGAAAAAGGTAGCAGAATAGCCGCAAGGCCAAGTGGAACAGAGCCTAAGATCAAATTCTACTTTAGCGTCAACGAGCCGCTTCGGTCGGCAGCAGATTATGCTCTAGTAAAAGACCATTTAGAAAAACAAATAGATCGCCTGATAGAAGCTCTTGACCTTAGTTAATGAAAAACTACACACGCCTTCTGGAGTACGCCAGGCCCTATTTTAGCTTCGCCCTTGCCAATGCGGTGTTCAACCTGTTGTACGCCCTTTTTAATGTGCTTTCGATTCTGGTCTTTATTCCTACATTGGGTATTTTATTCGGCACCCAAGAGCCCGTCTACACTGCCCCCACCTATGGCGGAATTGGATCGTTGAAATCGTACCTCGAGCAGCAGCTGAATTACTTCATCACCACCCAATCTGAGCAGTCTGATGAAGTGCAGGCCCTGGTCGCTATTGTACTGCTGAGCGCACTCATTTTCTTACTCAAAAACGTCTTTCGCTACTTGGCGGCTTATGTGCTTTCTTTTTTACGCACAGGTATCGTCAAAGACCTTCAAGATCAACTGTACAACAAGCTCGTTGAGCTTCCGTTAAGCTACACCAAGAGCAAGAGAAAGGGCGACCTCATCGCACGAATGACTTCAGACGTAAAAGAGGTAGAGCAATCAATCATCAACTCATTTGAGACCATAAGTCGCGAGCCCTTTACCATTGTTTTGGTCATGCTGTCTATGTTCGTACTGAGTTGGCAGCTGACTCTTTTTGTGCTGTTGTTTTTTCCTGTAGCCGGATTCATCATAGCGCGAGTAGGCAAGTCACTCAAGGCCCAATCACTTAAGGCACAGCAAGAAACAGGTGTATTTTTGTCTTTTTTCGAGGAAACCTTAGGAAAACTACTCGTTATAAAATCCTTTACCGCAGAGCAGGCGTTTAAGCGCAAATTTGAACGCTCAACCAAGAAATTGAGCCAAATTATGAATCGGGTGATTCAGCGAAACGCGCTGGCCTCTCCCTTGAGCGAATTCTTAGGCGTACTAGTCGTTTTGGTAGTGCTTTGGTATGGCGGCTCATTAGTGCTGAGGGGAGACTCTCTGCTGAGTCCACAAGAATTCATGGGTTATATAGGCTTGTTCTACACCATAATAAACCCGGTAAAGCTGCTCACTACCGTAAACTACAATCTTAAAAAGGGAAAACCGGCTCTAGAACGTATACTAGAAATCATAGATACCTCTAGCCCACTTTTAGACCCTGTTCAAGCAGTTCCTTTTCGCTTTGAACAAGAGATTCGCTTTAATCAGGTTTCTTTCGGTTACGACAAAGAACCCATACTAGAAGAATTTGATCTCACGGTAAAAAGGGGAGAAACGCTTGCTATAGTGGGCACATCGGGTAGCGGAAAGACCACAATGGTTCAGCTACTTAGTCGCTTTTACGACGTCAACAGCGGAAGCATCACCATAGACGGAGTTGACCTCAGAGACTTCAAGAAATCTGCACTGCGCAAGCATATTGCATTCGTGACTCAAGAAGCCATGCTCTTTAACGAGTCGGTAACCACCAACATAGCACTGGGTGAGGAAGATGCACCGTTAAACGCGGTGAGATTAGCTGCAGAAAAGGCGAACGCAGCCCCCTTTATCAAACAGTTAGAACACCAATACGAGATGGTTTTAGGTGACGACGGAAACCGTCTTAGCGGCGGGCAAAAACAGCGCATAGCCATTGCTCGAGCTTTTTTCAAAGATGCCCCCATTTTAGTTTTAGACGAGGCTACTTCGGCTCTAGATACAGAGAGCGAAAGAGAAGTGCAGTTCGCCTTAGATTCGATTCAAAAAGATCGCACCACCTTTATCATAGCCCACAGGCTATCGACCGTACAAAAAGCAGATCGCATAATCGTTCTCGATAATAAGCGCATAGCCGAAACCGGAACACACAACGAACTACTGCAAAAGAAAGGCATTTACGCTAACCTCATTCAACTGCAAACACTTGCGACTTAACCCTAGAATACTATGCGATTTCATCGAAATTTGGTCTATGCTGTAGCAGACGCCATTGACCTTATTTTCAATCAAGATCATTACGCCGACAAGGTTATTGAGCGCACCTTAAAACGCGACAAGCGTTGGGGATCCAAAGACCGGGCTTTTATTGCCAGCACTACCTATGAACTCGTTCGCTATAAACGACTATACCTCGAAATAGCCGAAGAAAAGACCCCCCTTTCGAGAGAGGGATTCTTTAGAGTTTTAGCGGTATGGGCTACCCTAAGGGGTCTCGAGCTTCCCGATTGGCCCGAATTTGAACAGGTGCCCTCACGAAAAATCAAAGGCCGGTTTGATGCACTTCGCCACGAAAGGGCGATTAAAGAATCCATACCTGACTGGCTAGACGCCCTTGGAGAACAAGCTTTTGGGGCCAAAAAATGGGAAGCAGAACTCAAAGCGCTCAACACCGAGGCTGAAGTTATTCTGCGCGCAAATACGCTTAGAATCAGTCGCGACGAATTGGCCAATTACCTCAACAAAGAGGGTATAGAATCCACCCCAGTTAAAGGGGTAGACGAAGCCTTGATACTGAGCGAGCGTGCCAATGTGTTTCAACTGAAAGGGTTTAAAGACGGATGGTTTGAAGTTCAAGACGCCAGCTCTCAGAAGGTGGCTCCATTTCTAGATGTTCATCCCGGACAACGGGTAATTGATGCCTGCGCTGGAGCCGGAGGAAAAGCACTGCACCTAAGTGCATTAATGGAAAATAAGGGCCAATTAATTGCACTAGATGTGTTCGATCACAAGTTAAAGACCCTCAAGCTCAGGGCTAGAAGAGCCGGAGCTCACAACATTGAGACCCGAACAATCGACTCGTCGAAGGTGATCAAAAAATTGCACAGAAGTGCCGATCGCGTGCTCATTGACGCTCCGTGTACTGGGCTAGGTGTGCTGCGTAGAAATCCAGATGCCAAGTGGAAAATAGACGCCCAATTTCTCGAACGCGTGGTGCAGACTCAGAAAGAAATTTTAACCTCTTACGCGCAGATGGTTAAGCCTGAAGGAAAACTAGTCTATGCCACCTGTTCTATTCTTCCACAAGAAAATGAGCAGCAAGTCGCCCATTTTTTAGCCTCTGAAGAAGGTCAGGCGTTTAAGCTCATAAGCCAACAACACCTCTACCCCTCTACCGACCAGTACGACGGCTTTTTCATGGCGCTATTTGAGCGAGAAGCCTAAATAAATACCTTTGTCTCTTTAAATACAGCCCCCTCATGCTTTACTTCTTTGGCGATCCCAACTCTACCCTTTATGTGCTGCAAAAAGCAGGTGAATTAAGCGAATTCGATCGCGAAAAATTGCTCTGGTTATTTGACGGGATGCCGCTGTTAAACGCCACTCACATTGAGGGTGCCTTTATTGGTCCAAGAGCGTCTATGATCACCCCTTGGAGCACCAACGCCACCGAGATCATGGCCAACATGGGTATAGTCGAGGTAAAACGCATCGAACGCTTTACGGTAAGCCAGGCAGATCAGTCATTCGATCCTATGTTGTTTCAGCGCTACGACGGCCTTAATGCAGAAATTTTCGAATTAAATGCCACTGTCGCTGCTGCTCTATCCATTACCGACATATCCGCCTATAACAAGCAAGAAGGGCTGGCGCTCAGCGAAGATGAAGTAGCCTATCTTAAGGGGTTAAGTGCGAAATTAAATCGCCCACTCACCGATTCTGAAGTTTTCGGATTTTCTCAAGTCAACTCTGAGCATTGCAGGCACAAGATTTTCAACGGCATTTTCGAGATCGATCAAAAGGCTATGCCGGAGTCTTTGTTTGGCCTCATACGAAAAACGTCGGCGACCAATCCCAATGGCATAGTCTCCGCCTACAAAGACAATGTGGCATTCATAGAGGGTCCAGAGATTACTCAGTTTGCGCCAAAGTCTCCACACAAGGCTTCGTATTACTGTGAGACCGTTCATCAAAGCGTGATATCGCTTAAGGCCGAAACGCATAACTTTCCGACCACCGTAGAGCCCTTCAATGGAGCTGCGACCGGTTCAGGGGGTGAAATTCGCGACCGTTTAGCTGGGGGTATCGGGTCTATTCCTTTAGTGGGTACAGCCGTGTACATGACGAGTTACCCCAGACACAAAGCAACTCAGTCGGCCTATGAACGTGCGAACGATGCCCGCGATTGGCTGTATCAAACTCCGCTCGACATCTTAATTAAGGCCTCGAACGGAGCCTCAGATTTTGGAAACAAATTCGGACAACCTCTCATTGTGGGCTCACTGCTCACCTTTGAGCATCAAGAGAGAGACCCTGAGTACGACACGCGTATGTTGGGTTACGACAAAGTAATCATGCTGGCCGGAGGAGTAGGCTACAGCAAAAGCGAATACGCTCAAAAAAAGCATCCTAAAAAAGGAGACAAAGTCATCATTTTAGGGGGTGACAATTACCGCATCGGAATGGGTGGTGCGGCGGTCTCTAGCGCAGATACCGGTGCTTTCGGAAGCGCCATAGAACTCAACGCCATTCAACGCTCAAATCCGGAGATGCAAAAACGCGCAGCCAACGCTATTAGAGCTTTGGTAGAAAGTGACGACAATCCCATCATATCGGTGCACGACCATGGAGCCGGGGGCCACTTAAACTGCCTGTCTGAGTTGGTTGAAGAAACCGGAGGAACCATAAACATAGACCAACTTCCGCTCGGCGACCCGACACTTTCCGAAAAAGAAATTATTGGAAATGAATCTCAAGAACGCATGGGTCTGGTCGTTCCAGAGCATGCGCTGCCTTTATTAAATGAATTAGCCGATCGAGAGCGCGCTCCGCTCTATGAGGTGGGTGAAATAACTGGTGATCATCGATTTTCGTTCTACTCTGAGAAACGCGGCTCTAGACCTATTGATTTAGCGCTCAGTGATTTCTTCGGTAGCGCTCCTAAAATGGTACTTACCGACCAAACTACGCCCAGATCTTATGCTGAGCTTCAATATAACCTAGAGCACTTTCACACCTATTTAGACCAGGTGCTATCTCTAGATGCGGTCGCCTGTAAAGACTGGCTGACCAACAAGGTAGACCGCTGCGTTTCAGGAAAGGTTGCCAAGCAACAGTGTATAGGCCCGCTGCAACTACCCCTTCAGAACTACGGCATCGCTGCGCTAGACTTTACGAGCTACAACGGTATTGCTACTAGTATCGGACACAGCCCTGTAAGTGGGCTCATCGATCCAGAAGCAGCTAGCAAAAACAGCATAGCCGAGGCCCTAACGAATATCATGTGGGCTCCGCTTAACGGAGGCTTAACGGCGGTCTCCCTATCGGCCAATTGGATGTGGCCTTGCAACAATGAAGGCGAGAATGCCCGGTTGTACAAAGCAGTAGAAGCCGCCTCATGCTTTGCCATTGATTTAGGCATCAATATACCCACCGGCAAAGACTCGCTTTCGATGAAGCAGCAATACGCCGACAAAGAAGTGATCGCGCCCGGAACCGTTATAATTTCAGCAGCCGCTCACTGTGACGACTTTACAAAGGCCGTAGAACCCTTATTCAAACGAGCCAAAGGAGAAGTATTCTATATCAATCTCTCAAATGATTCTCTGAAGTTGGGAGGCTCGTCTTTTGCGCAGACCTTAGGCCAGGTCGGAACAGAAGCTCCCTCGGTGACTGATCACCACGCGTTTGCAGAGACGTTCAACTGGGTGCAAGGCCACATACGAGAGGGCCGCATTTGCGCAGGGCACGACGTGGCCTCAGGAGGGCTGATTACTAGCCTTCTAGAGATGTGTTTTTCCGACCACCATTTGGGAGCTCAAATCGACCTCAGCGATTTAGGCGAAACCGACACCATCCAATTGTTGTTCGCTGAAAACGCATCCATTGTATTTCAAGCATCGGACTTGGGTTTTGAAACTTGGGCAAAAGAGTGTCCCCTACCCTGCATCCGCATAGGTAGTGTCACCGATAAAGAAGAATTGAGCATTAAAAACAAGGCGGTTGAGATCGGATTAAACGTCGCTAGCCTTAGAGACCGCTGGTACGAGACATCTGTGGCGTTTGATCAACATCAGACAGCCAAAAACCTAGCCTTTGAGCGTTTTGAAAACTATAAGAAACAGCCACTCGCATACTCATTTCCAACCCATTACCACTCTGCGCCTTTTAAACATGAAGGCCAGCGTCCAAAAGCGGCAATCTTAAGAGAAAAGGGAAGTAATTCAGAACGTGAAATGGCCAATGCCCTTTACGCAGCTGGCTTTGACGTCAAAGACCTGCACATGACTGACCTTATTTCTGGGCGCGAAACACTCGAAGACGTTCAATTCTTAGGTGCAGTTGGAGGATTTTCTAACTCTGACGTCTTAGGTTCAGCAAAAGGCTGGGCCGGAGCCTTCAAATACAACGAAAAGGCGCAAAAAGCACTGAACGATTTCTTTGCCCGTCAAGACACCTTGTCTTTGGGTATCTGCAACGGATGTCAATTGTTTATGGAACTAGAGCTGCTCTACCCAGAGCATGCCGCTCATGCAAAAATGACCTATAACGACTCGCTGAAACACGAGAG
>JAURPW010000153.1:0-5688 GCA_030836435.1 Flavobacteriaceae bacterium | reverse complement strand
TATCAATCAACTCGCCATCGCGTTCGATGATCACAAGAACAGTATCTCCTGGTCTTCTAGATGAAAGGTGGCCTGTGAGGCCGGTGAAATTTTTGATCGAAACTCCATCTACCGATCGAATGATGTCTCCTTCTTGTAGTCCGGCTTGATCGGCACCTGAATTTTTTGCTACACCGGCTACGTAAACTCCTTCAATTTGATCCAAACCTTGATCTATGGCTTCTTTCGAGCTCGATCTCAGCGTGGTAATTCCTAAAATGCCCTTTTGAACGGCTCCAAACTCGAGCAGATCCTCCACCACCTTTTTTGCGATGTTACTCGGCACAGCGAATGAATACCCCACATAGGATCCTGTTCGCGATTTAATGGCTGTATTAATTCCTATGAGGTCGCCTCGGGTATTGACTAGCGCTCCTCCGCTATTACCCGGATTAACTGCCGCATCGGTCTGAATAAAAGACATGTTATTCATTGGAGAAATTGATCGCGCTTTTGCGCTAATTATTCCTGCGGTCACCGTAGAGGTTAAATTGAAAGGGTTGCCAACCGCTAAAACCCATTCCCCTATAGCTGAGCGATCGGAGTCTCCAAATGCCAAGTAGGGCAATTCTCTGTTGGCCTCAATCTTTAGCAAAGCAATATCTGATGAGGCATCAGATCCAATAATCTGAGCCTTGAAGGTTTGGTTGTTGTTTAAGGTGACTTCTAGTGATTGAGCCTCATCGATAACATGGTGGTTGGTGACAATATAGCCATCAGGTGAAATAATCACACCTGATCCTGTTCCAATTTGAGGCTGTTGAAAGGATTCGTACCCGTAAAAAAAGTCAAAAAGTGATTGAGGTGAGCGCTCCAGTGAAACATTTTTTACGTGAACCACAGCATTTACTGTCTTTTCAGCGGCCTCTACAAAATTTGAATCCGCCGAACTATAGGATACGGCTGATTGAAATGTAGGCGCTTCATCGCGGGTTACAAAAACCGTTTGAGGGTTATTGAATAAAAAGTGCTGCGCTAAAAGGGCGATAAGCGCGGCACTTACTCCAACAAATAGATAACTAAGTGATTTTCTCATAACGCATAAATTTTTTTCAAAGTTCAGATTCTTTTTAAAGTTACAAAACCGCTTTAACGCTCCTTTAACGCTTATGTTGGCGGATCAAAATCAATTATATTGCAAGCCGATGAAAAGTACATTGAGTTTTTACAAGTATCACGGGGCGGGAAATGATTTTATCATTTTAGACGCAGCAGACCTTAAGGGTCAGTCTCTAAGCCCAAAACGAGTAGCTGAATGGTGCAAGCGACGCTACGGAGTAGGTGCTGACGGCTTAATGGTTTTCACAGCTGTAAATAACGAAGAAATCGACTTTGAAATGCAATACTATAACGCCGATGGCTCTTCGGGTATGATGTGCGGTAATGGCGGTAGGTGCATAGCGCTCTACGCCTATGAAGTCAAAGGAGTGTCAAAAACGATGAGATTTGCGTTAAAAACGGCCATTTTTCAAGCCGAGATACTTGATAGTAACTCGGTAGCACTGGGCCTACAATCCGTTTCTATAATAAAGACCAATGATGATGATACGTGTTTTTGCGATACCGGATCTCCGCACCACATTGAATGGGTTTCTGAACCGCTAAATGAAGTTGCGGTTTTTAGCCGTGGTCAAGGACTTCGAAATAGGTACCACCCAGATGGATGTAATGTTAATTTTGTAGAAGTACGCTCAAAAGACCAGCTCGCCATTCGAACCTATGAGCGAGGAGTAGAAAATGAGACCCATTCCTGTGGCACAGGAGTTGCTGCGGCAGCCATCAGCGCTCATAAAATGGCTAAGGTTGAAGGTAACGCGATTAAGGTGTCAGCCATTGGAGGCGAGCTAGAAGTTCAATTTCAAGAAAACGATGGGGTTTATAGCCAGGTTACGCTCATCGGGCCGGCTCAATCTGTTTTTGAAGGTACCCTTTTATGGCCATGACATTTTCTTTACACGACAACGAATTAGCGCTACGCGCATTAGAGCCCTCTGATCTTCATTGGCTTTATGCCGTTGAGAATGAGACCGCACTTTGGCAGGTATCAGATACGCTAACTCCTTTTTCTTCAGCACTTTTAGCCCGTTACATAGAAAATGCACAACGCGACATCTACAGTGAGAAACAACTTCGTTTGGTCATACAACTGCCTACAGGGCCTGTAGGGCTTATCGATTTGTTCGAATTTAGCCCAAAACACCACAGGGCAATGGTAGGAATTGTTGTCTTACCCGATTACCGTCAAAAGGGATACGCTAAAAGAGCCTTAACACTTTTATCTGCATATGCCAAAAATGGATTAGATTGTCATCAATTAGCGGCTTCTATTACTGCTGACAATGCAGAAAGTAGACGATTGTTTGAGTCTGTAGGATTTAAACTGTCAGGGGTTAGATCAGACTGGGTCTTTCGCAATTCGAATTATGAAGACGAGTGTTTTTACCAAATGATTTTATGATATGCTTAAGCGCGTAGTTTCCTTAGCGGCAGTTTTAGGCTTGTTTTTCTTAGCTGTATTGGCCTACCTGAGCTATAGAGTAATATTAGCAGACAACACCAATTTTGAACAGAGCGAACGGGTTATTTACGTAGAAAGTAACGCGACAATTGCTCAAGTACTCGAACAGTTATTGCCGCTGCTTAAGAATCCCAATGACTTTGTGACACTCGCTAAACGAAAAGGATATTATAACCGTGTAAAGCCCGGCCGATTTGTTTTGGAGAAGGGCATGAATAACAACGACATTATCAATGTACTGCGATCGGAGAATCGCCCGGTGCAGGTAATTATTCCAGCCAAAGAGCGACTAGAAGACGTACTGGGATATGTCAGTCACTTTATTGAAGCAGATAGCCTTTCGCTTATAGAAGCCTTTTACGAACGCGATTTTTTGTTTCAAACTAAGCTAAATAAGTACACCGCACTCACACTAATTATTCCAAACACCTACGAGTTTTACTGGAACACCTCGGCGAGTCAATTTCGATCGCGAATGTTAAAGGAGCACGCCAGTTTTTGGGATGATGAACGCTTGCAGCGGGCACACGATAGTAAACTCTCCCCGGCCGAAGTGTACACATTGGCTTCGATTGTTTACAAAGAATCGGTAAAAAGGGAAGAGTCGAGGCGCATTGCCGGAGTATACCTCAATCGATTGAAGCGCAAAATGAAGCTTCAAGCAGACCCAACAGTTATCTACGCCTTAAAGGAGCGATACGCCAATTTTGACACCGTTATACGTCGCGTTCTGTACAAAGACTTACGTATAGATTCTCCTTACAATACGTATCAAAATTACGGACTGCCGGTAGGGCCCATTTTTATGCCCGAGATAGATTATGTCGACGCTGTACTAAATGCAGAAAAGCACGACTTTCTTTATTTTGTTGCCGATAGTACCAAAATCGGATACCACCATTTTTCTAAAAGCCTTTCTGAGCACAACGAAAAGGCAAAGGCCTATGCCTCATGGCTAAATAGTCGTCAAATCAGGCGGTGATTAAGTTTCTTTGAGAAGCGCAAAAATGCTAGGCCGTTTATTCAAAGAAGGTAAAGGTGTGCTTAACCACTCGGCTACCGTTTTCGTGTGAATTTCTTCCCCGGTTAGACTCATCTCAACACCTACGGTTAAAAGAGTGTCAAGACTCAAGGTGTCTAGGAGTTCCCGCAGTAGTTTATCGTTTCTGTACGGAGTCTCCATAAATAGTTGAGTCTGCTTTTTTTGTAACGATTCGCGCTCAAGTGCTTTGAGTTGTTTTTTTCGCTCGTGGGCATCGTGCGGAAGGTATCCGTTAAACGAAAATTGCTGCCCATTCAAACCGCTTGCCATAAGCGTTAGCAATATAGAAGAAGGCCCTACAAAAGGTTTAATCGGTATTTTCAGTTGGTGACAACGCCTAATGAGGAGGGCTCCCGGATCTGCAACAGCAGGGCAGCCTGCCTCTGAGAGCAATCCGACAGATTGCCCGTTCAAACAGGGTTCAAGAAGAAAATCGATTTCATCAGCCTTAGTTTTGAGGTTAAGGACCTCTATGAAGAGCGAAGACTGGTCAACCTCTGGATAAAGACTTTTCAAGTGACGTCTTGCCGTTTTCTCGTTTTCTACAACGAAATGAGAAAGTTTTTTAACCTGGTCCATTACACCTTCGGGAATGCATGAACTAATAACTGATTCGCCAAGTGGAACAGGAATGAGGTAAAGCGTACCTTTTTCCATGAAAGAGGGTTAAAGGGTGTATGCTTTAGGAGAACTTCTTTGAAAGGTCTTCTATGTACTTTTTGAATTGCTTGTCTGTGTCAGCCAAATTTTCAACCGTTCTGCAGGCATGCAATACAGTGGCATGGTCTCTTTTGCCAATTTGTGAGCCTATGCTAGCTAATGAAGCCTTAGTGAATCGCTTCGCGAAGTACATCGCTAGTTGACGGGCCTGAACAATATGGCGTTTTCGGGTCTTCGACTGCAAGGTGACCAAATCCATTTCGAAGTAGTCTGCCACCATTTTTTGAATGTATTCAATGGAAACCTCTTTCTTGGTGTTCTTGACAAACTTATCGACCACATGTTGAGCTAGCTCGAGGTTAATTTCTTTCTTATTGAATGAGGCCTGTGCAATGAGCGATATGATAGCCCCTTCGAGCTCTCTGATATTACTCTTAATGTTTTGAGCGATGTAATCGATAATTTCTTCTGGCATTTCCATACCGTCGAGATAGAGCTTATTCTTTAGAATGGCCACGCGGGTCTGGTAGTCGGGCGGACTGAGCTCGGCCGATAACCCCCATTTAAACCTCGAAAGTAGGCGCTGCTCGATGTCTTGCATGTCGACAGGAGCCTTGTCTGACGAAAGCACCACTTGCTTTCCGTTTTGGTGCAAATGATTAAAGATGTGGAAAAACACATCTTGAGTACCACTCTTACCGGCTAAGAACTGTACATCATCAATAAGCAGCACATCAATGAGTTGGTAGAAGTGAATGAAGTCGTTGCGGGTATTATTTTTTACCGATTCGATGTATTGCTGGGTAAATTTTTCGGCAGAGATGTAAAGAATGGTTTTGTCGGCGTTTTTTTCTTTAATATCTACGCCTATGGCATGGAGTAAATGCGTTTTTCCTAAACCTACATTACCAAAAATAAGCAGTGGATTAAACGAGGTGCCTCCCGGTTTGTTCGCTACTGCCTGGCCAGCAGAGCGCGCGAGTCGGTTGGACTCGCCTTCTAAAAAATTCTCAAAGCTGTAAGATGCGTTTAATTGCGCATCAATTTTAATATTGCGAATGCCAGGAATTACAAACGGATTTTTAAGACCCGGATCTTTGCCTACAAGCGGCACGTCGATCTCTTGAGGAGCAAACAGACTCTTTTGCTTACTTGGAATCTGCTCGGTAAAAGAGGTCGATTTATCGGCATTTTCCATCTTGATTACGTAGACCAACTTGGCGTTTTCTCCGAGCTCTTTTCTCAAGGCTACACGAAGCAACTTCACGTAGTGTTCTTCAAGCCATTCGTAAAAAAACTTACTGGGTACTTGGATGCTAAGTGCTTGTTCTTGCAGCTTTACGGGGATGATGGGTTCAAACCAAGTTTTGTAGGCCTGAGGTTGGATGTTGTCTTCTATAAAAGACAAACATTGATTCCAAACATATTC
>JAURPW010000152.1:0-4614 GCA_030836435.1 Flavobacteriaceae bacterium | reverse complement strand
AGCTATAGACACCTACAGACGTAATCTGCAAAAAGCGCATGTAGAACGTTTGGAGTATTTAATGACAGCAGACTCGCAGCGTAAGCTACCTGATTTCGGTGGCTACAGAAAGTCAACTGCAGTAAATACCAGTCAATCTGACATTCGTTCAGTAGCACGCGCAGAGCTAATCAATATTAGAGCTAGCATTAACGCAAATCTTGTAAATATGTCTAACCGAATGAGTCGTTATCATCTTCAAGATGTAGTAGCAAGAATCGGTGAGATCCTTGATAAAGACTAATAGTAAAACCCGCTTCGGCGGGTTTTTTTATAATCTTATGTTAAACCCAAAGCATTGAACAAAATTTAACAAGCTCTTAGGAATACTTACAACACCTCTTATCGTACTTTGCCGAGAAATGTTAAAACAAACTATGAAAGCACTTCTACCTATTATCCTTCTAAGCCTGACCACCTCAGCATTTGCTCAAGAGAGTGATACAGAAAAAAAAGAGTTTAAAGCCATTTTCATAAAGTCAGATGAAAAAGAATCTCCTGTTTTGCAAGGCGATCACATCCTTTTCGAAAAAGGAATGAAGTGGCATGCCAAAGGTGAGGAGAAACTGAGCGCTGAACAGAAGGCCACGCTAATGACTAAGCAAATGACCCTACATCTTAGCCTCGATGAAGGCCAAGAGCGCAAGGTAGGTAAAGTCAATGCCAAGCATCATGAGCAAATGGAAAGTCTCAAAGATCTCAAAGGTTTTGAAAAAAGATCAGCACATTTAGATGCACAAATTGAACACCAACGAGAACTTCAAAAAATACTTTCAGAGGAGCAATTCGCTCAATTCAAGAAAATGCATCAGAAGAAGAAAGGTCAAATGCATGTAATGCCATTAGGCGCATCTATCGAAAAGCTCCATGAACTACCAGGAATACCAGGAATGCCAGGAATACCAGGTTTACCAGGAATGCCAGGTTTACATCAAGGCCAGGGTGAATTCATGTTCTTCGGAGATGATTCAGATAAAAGCTTCGAGGTAATTATTGATGGCGAAGGCGTTGATACTGATGCTACCAAAAATGTTTTTGTTTTTAAAACCGATGAGCTTCATAGTGGCGATACCGATGCATCAGAGCACAAAAATGTTCGTATCAGAATGCGTAAAGATGGCGCGGGACCAATGCATCAACGAATGATGAGAAGAGGTGATGGAGCCCAAGTATCAAGCATTACTGTTATGGGAGCTCGTCTTGACGATCAACCACTAATCATCATTGATGGTAAAGAAGCAGGAGAAGATATCAATTTAGATTCACTAGATCCTAATACGATCGAGAGTATCAATGTATTAAAAGGGCCTTCAGCAGAAAAAGCTTACGGAGAAAAAGGAAAAAATGGAGTGGTTGAAATTACCCTGAAAAAGAAGTAATCCCCAAGCCTATAAAATTAAAAGCCCGCGACGCGGGCTTTTTTATTTTGAATAATTACGGATTCCAGCTTTTGAGCGCTTCAATGGTAAAATCAATATCTGACTCAGATAATGCAACGTTTAAGAAATAGGCCTCAAATGCCGAAGGAGGTAGATACACTCCGCTTTCAAGCATATGATGAAAGTAGCTGTTAAATCGAGGGCCGCTAGCAGCAGCAGCCGTAGTAAAATTCACCACTGGCTCTTCTGAGAAGTGTACCGAAATCATACTACCGTAGCGATTAATCGTATGAGCAATTCCCTTTTCAGAAAGAACGGCATGGATTCCCGATTCAAGTAAACTAGCCTTATGGGCTAATCTTGAAAACACTTTATTATCGGCCTCTATCGCTGAGAGCATGGCGTATCCCGCTGCCATAGCTAAAGGATTTCCGCTAAGTGTACCAGCTTGATAAACGGGCCCCTCTGGAGCTAAGTGTTGCATAATTTCAGTTCGAGCGGCAAAAGCACCTACAGGGAGGCCTCCTCCGATTACCTTTCCGTACATCACAATGTCGGCAGCAACTTTAGTGGTCTGTTGAGCACCACCAGCGGCTAAACGAAAACCGGTCATTACCTCATCAAAGAGTAATAGAATTCCATTTGCGTCGCAGAGTTCTCTCAGCCCTTCTAGAAATCCATCGGCAGGAACGATACACCCCATATTACCCGCTATCGGCTCTACGATAATCGCCGCAATTTGATCAGGATTGGCATCAATTAATGTCTTAACCGATTCTAGATTATTGTACTCGGCAAGTAGCGTATCTTTTGCAGTACCTGCAGTCACTCCGGGGCTATTTGGACTACCAAAAGTTACTGCTCCACTACCGGCCTGAATTAAAAAGGCATCAGAGTGTCCATGATAGCAGCCAGCGAACTTAATTAACTTTTCACGCCCAGTGAATCCACGCGCAAGACGTACTCCACTCATACAAGCTTCAGTACCAGAATTTACAAAACGTACTTTATCAACATTAGGTACCATTGAAACCACCTTCTGAGCGAGCTGGGTTTCAAGCTCAGTAGGCATACCAAATGAGGTTCCCTTTTTGGCGCGTTCGGTTACTGCCACTAGCACTGGTTCGTAGGCGTGCCCGAATAAAAGCGGACCCCACGAAGAAATGTAATCGATGAGTCGATGACCGTCTTCAGTGTGTAAATAAGCTCCCTTGGCCTCCTTGACGAACACAGGAGTTCCGCCTACCGATTTAAAGGCACGTACTGGTGAATTTACTCCTCCAGGAATTACTTTGTTAGCCTCCTGAAAAAGGGCACTACTTCTTTGGTATACTGTCATTTTACTCTCTTGGGAATTTCAAGAATTTGGCCGATAGACAAATCGTCGGTATCAAGCAAATTCATTTTCTTAATCGATTCTACGGTAACCTCGTATTTCTTGGCAATACTGTAAAGCGTATCTCCTTTGGTCACCCTATGTGCCAAGCCTCTATAGGCGTTGGCAATATCGTCTTGTGCCTGATCGGCCATCTCACGTGTTCGTTTTCCGATACTGGTAATGGCAGTCTTGGCTTGTGTAAGCACATCACCAACTTTTTCGTTGCGAGACTCCTTTTTCAACTGACGTCTGCGTTTACCAAGGGTCATATCATCGTATTTATCGAGGTCATTTCTCTCGATAATTGCAATGAGTTTATCTGAATAGCTTTTATCGGTGGCGTATCCGGCTGTGCGTAACCCTTTGGCCCAACTCTTATAATCGGTAGGTCTCAATTCAAAAAGGCTTGAATAGCGCGGTCTCGAGGTTAGAAATTTAGAATGATCTCTATACGAGGTGATTGGGCTTCTATATTTTCTAAAGCATTCACCCTTAGCGTCGTCATCGTAAGAAACCGAATCGCCGGTCCAACTATCGTGGCATTTAATTCCAAAATGATTGTTCGAGGACTTAACGAGCTCGCTCTTGCCAGCATTTGTTTCTAGAATCCCCTGTGCCAATGTGATACTCGCAGGAACTCCGTACAACTTCATTTCTTTCATGGCTACCTCGGCAAAACTTTCGATATACGCTTTCTCTGAAGTGAACTTATCATAGTCTATTTCAGACCAAGATTTAAGCCCTAAATCATCAATAGCGTCTTTGGTACGCTCTCCGATTGATTTTCCTAAATTCTGTTCGGTTGTTTTTGAACGCGCAATACGATAGACCTCAGGGTTAGGCGTACAGCTTTGGAAAACCAAACCCAAAAACAATGCTACAACTGTGTAACCTGAAAAATTCTTAATGTGCATCAAATATTGATCTTAAGTTGACCCTTGCGTTCTAGTCGATCGTTCATACCCTCGATTCCTTGTAAACCACCGGTATGAATAGCCAAAATTACGCTTCCTTTCTCAAATGCGCCACGTTTGATGTCCTCTAATAATCCAAAAATCATTTTACCCGTATAGACGGGATCGAGCAGAATTTTGGTCTGTTTGTAAAACCAATTCATTCGAGAGATGAGTTCAGGAGTGGTTTTAGCATATCCGCCAAAGGTGTAGTCATCAATAATCTCAAAACTATCTTTGGTAGTGAAACGTTTGACCTCATCATTTAATCGGTTATGGCTTAGGGAGGCATAGCCTCTTACTTTTTGGGTCGGATGCGCTCCCTCAACAATACCTGCCAAAGTCGCTCCCGTACCTACAGGGCTGCAGATATAATCTGCACGAATATCTTCGTCGATAAACAGCTCTGAAACACCCTTGACTGCAAGTGAATTACTCCCTCCCTCAGGAATCAAATACTGACCTCCCTTTTCTGAAAGTGATCGGGCCTTCTCGGGGTCGGCGGTTAATTCTCGGTACCTTTCGCGAGAAACAAAGACAAATTTCATTCCGAGTTTTGCTGCTCTTGCGAGGGTTGGGTTGGTGGTTACTGAACTGGCCAATTCTTCTCCACGTATAATCCCAATACTTTTAAACCCGTGCTCAGCAGCGGCAGCCGCAGTAGCTAGAATGTGATTACTAAAAGCCCCTCCAAAAGTGAGTAAGGTGTGCGCGCGTTGCTGACGAGCCTCCTCGATATTATACTTCAGCTTACGAAACTTATTTCCTGAAATCAGCGGATGTAATTCATCTTCGCGTTTTACCCAAAGTTCTACCCCTGCCGATTTCACCATAGGTAATCGAATGAGTTGATTGCGAGAGGTTT
>JAURPW010000151.1:0-6147 GCA_030836435.1 Flavobacteriaceae bacterium | reverse complement strand
CCTGAAGCCTCTTCTACGGCAATAAGTGCTTCGTAGGCCTCTATGGCAGCGGCATAGCGGTCTGTTTCTCCAGCTTGTGCCAGTTGCAATGAAGCGTCTGCGAGCATCGAGTAGTAATCTGCTTGATATCTATCTTCAGCAGATCCGATGGTGGACGATACAGACTCCAAAATGGTTAGGGTCTCTGCAGCATCTCCCTTTTTAAAAGACTTAGAAGCCTCTTTAAGTTCATCTTTTTGTGCCGCTGCAGTAAGTGTAACTCCCACTGACAAGGCGAAAAGCACTATTTTTTTCATGATAAATAAGTGTCTGGTTTTAACAAAATTAAGGCTGCAATTTAGTCTTCTTGTGGCGCATTACCAATAGATGGCTCATCAGAATCTATAATAGGCAAATCTCTAATGTCATTTTCTGTGTCCACATCTTCATCTTTCATCACCTTGGCAACGGCGGCTATGCTATCGTCGTTTCGAAGATTAATCAATTTCACCCCTTGGGTGGCACGGCCCATTACACGTAGATCGGCCACGGGAAGTCGAATCGCCACACCTGATTTATTGATAATCATGAGGTCGTCCTCATCGGTTACCGACTTGATCGCCACTAAAGCGCCCGTCTTTTCACTGATGGTTATGGTTTTTACCCCTTTACCTCCGCGGTTAGTTATGCGGTAATCGTCTAAATCAGAGCGTTTTCCGTATCCCTTTTCAGAAACCACTAAAATGTGTTCGTCAAAGTTATTCACCGAGACCATTCCGATAACCTCGTCTGTGTCGTCAGCTAAGGTTGCACCGCGAACGCCCGAAGCGTTTCGACCCATGGGTCTTGTTTTACCTTCTTCAAAACGAATGGCCTTTCCTGATTTCAAGCCCAAAATGATCTGGCTCGATCCGGTGGTCAAGCGGGCCTCAAGCAATTCGTCACCCTCTCTAACGGTTATCGCATTGATTCCGCTCTGTCTAGGTCTTGAGTACTGCTCTAGAGAGGTTTTTTTGACAATCCCTTGCTTGGTCGCCATGATCACATAGTGGCTATTCACATAGTCCTCATCTTTTAGATCTTGGGTGCAGATGACCGCTTTGATCTTATCTTCAGATTCGATCTGTAACAGATTCTGAATAGCCCTTCCCTTAGAGGTTCTTGAGCCTTCGGGTATTTCGTAAACCCGCAGCCAAAAACACTTCCCGTTTTGGGTAAAGAACAACATGTACTGGTGATTGGTTCCCACAAACAAGTGCTCCAAGAAATCTTCGTTTCGAGTGGCCGATGCCTTTTGACCCACTCCCCCACGGTTTTGTGTTTTGTATTCTACTAGCGGGGTTCTTTTGATGTATCCGGCGTGAGAGATGGTGATGACCACTTGCTCATCGGGGATCATGTCTTCCATTCTAAAGGTACCACCTGAATAATCGATTACAGAACGCCTCTGGTCACCGTATTTCTCTTTGATCTCTTCGAGTTCTTCGACAATGATTTGCATGCGGCGCTCTTCGCGCGCTAAAATGTCCTTCAAATCTTCGATGGTCGCCTGCAATTGCTCGAATTCTTCGCGCAACTTATCTTGCTCAAGACCGGTGAGTTGTCTTAGACGCATCTCCACAATCGCCTTGGCCTGAACCTCTGAAAGTTTGAAGGTACTTATCAATTTTTCTCGGGCTTCATCAACATTCGCCGAGCCCCTGATGATGGCGATCACCTGGTCTATGTTATCTGAGGCTATGATGAGTCCCTCAACAATATGAGCGCGCTCTTCAGCTTTATTTAATTCAAATTGAGAGCGTCTGATCACCACCTCGTGGCGGTGCTCCACAAAATGATGAATCATGTCCTTAAGATTCAATAGTTGCGGACGTCCGTTAACTAGAGCAATATTGTTTACGCTAAACGAGGTCTGAAGCGCAGTGTACTTATACAACATGTTCAGCACTATGTTCGGAATAGCATCACGCTTCAACACATAGACCACACGCATACCATTTCGGTCGGATTCGTCTCGTATGGCCGATATACCCTCTATTTTTTTATCGTTAACCAGGTCCCAGGTTTTCTTAATCATTTCGGCCTTGTTCACCTGATACGGAATCTCGGTAACCACTATAGCTTCCTTGCCCTGAACTTCTTGAACCTCAGCCTTACCGCGCATCATCACTCGACCTCTACCCGTTTCAAAAGCCTCCTTTACCCCGTCGTATCCGTAAATGGTTCCGCCTGTTGGAAAGTCAGGAGCTTTTATGTATTGCATCAACTCTTCAATGCTGATGTCTCTATTTTTTATGTAACTAATGGTTCCGTCGACCACCTCAGATAAGTTGTGAGGAGGCATATTGGTAGCCATACCCACTGCAATACCCGCAGCACCATTAACCAAGAGGTTGGGAACACGGGCTGGGAGCACTTTAGGCTCTTTAAGAGAGTCGTCGAAATTTAGTTGGTAATCAACCGTATCCTTATCGATATCGGCCAACATTTCTTCGGCAATCTTTCGCATTCTCGCCTCGGTGTAACGCATAGCCGCAGGGCTGTCTCCGTCTACCGATCCAAAATTACCTTGGCCATCAACCAGCATGTAGCGCAAAGACCACTCTTGGGCCATACGCACCATGGTGTCGTAAACCGAGGTATCTCCATGTGGGTGGTATTTACCCAGTACCTCTCCTACAATTCTTGCAGACTTCTTGTAGGCACTTGTAGACCGAACACCTAAATCGTGCATACCGTAAAGTACCCTGCGGTGCACCGGCTTGAGACCATCTCTAACATCTGGAAGTGCCCGAGACACAATAACCGACATCGAATAATCGATGTAGGCCGATTTCATTTCATCATCAATGTTTATTGAAATCAGCTTCTCTCCTTCGTTCATCTCAACTAAAATTTGTGGTATTTATTGAATAGGCCAATTTAGGCATAATGACAGGCTTTGCCTTGTCATGTGGCGGTCAATAATTAAGAATTTATCAACAAAACTGCAAAGCTGTCAGGTGAATAAGTCGGGCACAGATTTTGTCTGTATGGGAATTAGATTTAGTATTTTTAGGATTCAATAAAGCGCTATGGACGATAATTTTTCACCTCGAGTTAAAGAAGTGTTATCATACAGTAAAGACGAAGCACTTCGTCTTGGACATGATTTCATAGGAACCGAGCACCTACTTTTGGGCATTTTGAGAGACGGCAGTGGAAAGGCTATCTCCATTCTAGATCAACTCGATGTAGACCTTGATCACTTAAAACGAAAGGTTGAAATTCTGACCCCCGCTAATCCAGACGGAGTCGCTCAAGTTCAAGACAAAAAGAATCTACGCCTTACACGCCAGGCAGAACGTGCGCTTAAAACCACCTTCTTAGAAGCTAAGCTGTTTCAGAGCAGCACCATTAACACGGCTCACCTATTATTGTGCATCTTGCGCAATGAGAACGATCCGACCACTAGATTGCTCCAAAAAATGAACATCGATTACGATGGGGTTAAAGAGCAATTTAAATCGATGATTACTTCCGACGACGATTTTATAGACAATCCGGGTGCTGAAACCTTTAACGACTCTTCAGAGGACAAAGAAGATGCTGAAGAAGCAGCATACGCCTCTTCTAAGTCGTCTGTCAAAAAAGGACAAAAATCAAAAACCCCTGTGCTCGATAATTTTGGACGCGATCTGACCGATTTAGCCGAGCAAGATAAGCTAGACCCTGTAGTCGGACGTGAAAAAGAAATTGAACGCGTGTCGCAAATACTTAGCCGACGCAAGAAAAATAATCCCCTGCTTATTGGAGAGCCTGGTGTGGGTAAAAGTGCCATCGCTGAAGGATTGGCCTTGCGCATCGTTCAAAAGAAGGTTTCACGAATCTTGTATAACAAGCGTGTCATTACCCTTGACTTGGCTTCACTTGTAGCCGGAACCAAGTACCGCGGTCAGTTTGAGGAGCGCATGAAGGCTGTAATGAATGAGTTAGAAAAGAACAAAGACATCATTCTCTTTATAGATGAAATTCACACCATTGTAGGCGCTGGTGGAGCGACCGGGAGCTTAGACGCTTCTAACATGTTTAAGCCGGCCTTAGCTCGCGGAGAAGTTCAATGTATTGGTGCAACGACCTTAGACGAATACCGTCAGTATATCGAAAAAGACGGCGCGCTTGAACGCCGCTTTCAAAAGGTCATCGTCGCCCCTACGAGCATTGATGAGACCATAGAAATACTAAAGAATATTAGAGAGCGCTACGAAGACCACCACAATGTTTCGTACACCGATGAAGCACTCGAGGCCTGCGTCAGTCTAACCAACCGTTATATCAGTGATCGCTTTTTACCCGATAAGGCTATTGATGCCCTAGACGAGGCCGGATCACGTGTGCATATCATCAACATGAATGTACCCAAACAAATCCTAGAACTCGAACAAAAGCTAGAAGACACTAGAGCCCTCAAAAACGAGGTGGTTAAAAAACAGAAGTACGAGGAGGCCGCCAAGCTCAGAGACGACGAAAAGCGCGTTGAAAAGGCGCTTGCAGATGCGCAATTGGCCTGGGAAGAAGACAGTAAACTTCACCGAGAAACCGTAACGGCCGAAAACGTTGCTGATGTGGTATCTATGATGAGCGGGATTCCAGTAGCTAAAATCGCTCAGGCCGAGAGTTCAAAGCTGGCACAATTACCGGCTATAATCTCCTCAAAAATCATAGGTCAAAGCGACGCTGTGCACAAAGTGGCCAAGGCGATTCAGCGCAACCGGGCCGGTCTAAAAGACCCGAACAAACCGATCGGATCGTTTATATTTTTGGGTCAGACAGGAGTGGGTAAAACCCAACTTGCCAAGGTGTTAGCAATTGAACTCTTTGACAGTGAAGACGCGCTCATTCGCATTGACATGAGCGAATACATGGAGAAATTTGCCGTTTCTCGCCTAGTAGGAGCACCTCCAGGTTACGTAGGCTATGAGGAAGGCGGACAGTTAACCGAAAAGGTAAGGCGCAAGCCCTATGCAGTTATTTTGCTAGATGAAATAGAAAAGGCGCACCCAGACATCTTCAACATGCTACTTCAGGTGCTTGATGACGGATTTTTGACCGACAGCCTAGGCCGCAAGGTTGACTTTAGAAACACCATCATTATCATGACCTCTAATATCGGTGCGCGCCAGATCAAGGATTTCGGTCAGGGGGTCGGATTCGGAACAGCCGCCAAAAAGGCCCAAGAGCACGATTACACTAAAGGAGTGATAGAAAAAGCACTGAAGAAAGCCTTTGCACCCGAATTCTTGAACCGTATAGATGACGTGGTCGTATTTAACGCCCTAGAGCGTGAAGATATCGATCAGATTATTCAAATCGAGCTCAAAAAAGTGGTCGGACGAATCGAAGCCTTGGGCTATCACATCACCCTTTCTGATGCAGCCAAAACTTTTCTAGCCGAAAAAGGATTTGACAAGCAATACGGGGCTCGTCCGCTAAAGCGTGCGATTCAGAAATACATCGAAGACACTTTAGCTGAAGAGATTGTGAACAGCCGTCTTTCAGAAGGAGACACTATCGAACTCGATCTGAGCGAAGACAAAGAGCAGCTTGTAGCTAAAACGCATAAAACCGAAGACGCTAACGAGAAAAAATCCTGATTTGTGCGATTTCTTTAGTTAACAATTGTATTCGTTACAAAACTGGAATTTATTCCTAAAAAGAGCACCTTTTCTTGGGTGCTCTTTGGTTTTTAAAGTAATTTTTCGCCCTCAAAATAAACCCTCAATCTAACCTCATGGTCGTTCTTAAGTTTGGTGGAAGCTCAGTTAAAAATCCAGAAGCACTTAAAAAGGTAGCTTCAATCGTAAAAGAGCACACATCCCACGGCAAAGTGATTGTGGTCGTTTCGGCCTTTGGTGGCATTACCGACCTGTTGCATCTTTACGCTCAGCAGGCGGCCGCCCAAACTGAAACATACGCTAAAACACTCGAGCTCATTTCGTCTAAGACGCTAGAAAATCTCGATTTTTGGAATGCCGACTCCCAAACCCGAGAGGCCGTTTCTCGCATCGAAAACCGGCTGTCGGTATTAGGTCAGCAACTCTTTGATCAAGAGCTGAACTTAGCTGAGGTACAGGACGAAATATTGATTGCAGGCGAAGCTGTTTCGTCAAGAGTATTGAGCGGGTTTTT
>JAURPW010000150.1:0-3428 GCA_030836435.1 Flavobacteriaceae bacterium | reverse complement strand
GAGACCTAGGAAACACGGTAATCGTCGTGGAGCACGACGAAGACATCATGAAACAAGCCGATCACATCATTGATATAGGCCCTTTAGCCGGAGCCCTCGGCGGTCACGTGGTTGCTCAAGGCACGTATGCTGAATTCGTAAAAAAAGAAAGCCTGACAGCTCAGTATCTCAGCAATCGCTTGCGCATAGAAATTCCCCCTAAACGCAAACGCTCAACACACGCTATCACCTTTGCAGGGGGGCGCTTAAACAACCTTAAAAATATCGATGTAACCATTCCATTAAACGCCATAACTGCAGTTACAGGGGTCTCTGGTAGCGGTAAAAGCACGCTGGTGAGAGATATTATTTTTCAAGGATTGCTGCATCATCTGGGCGGATACCAAGGGCCATTTAAACATCTTGATTCACTCGAGGGTGACCTTAAAAAAATCAAGGCGGTTGAATTTGTTGATCAAAACCCTATAGGCCGCTCTTCTCGCTCTAATCCGGTCACCTACATCAAAGCCTATGACGATATTCGTTCGCTTTACGCTAGTCAAAAGCAGAGTAAACTCTTTAGCTTGCAGCCCAAACACTTTTCATTCAATGTTGAGGCTGGGCGCTGCGAAACCTGCAAGGGAGAAGGCACAGTAACCGTAGAAATGCAATTCATGGCCGATGTGGTTCTGACCTGTGAAGACTGCAAAGGAAAACGATTTAAAGAAGAGATTCTAGAGGTTAGATTTCACGAAAAATCAATCTACGACCTGCTGCAATTAACTATTGACCAGGCCATTGAGTTTTTTGAACGCCACGGGCAATCCAAGTTAGCCCAAAAGCTGCAGCCCTTAAAAGATGTTGGCTTGGGGTATGTCACCCTCGGGCAATCATCTTCTACCCTATCTGGCGGAGAGGCCCAGCGTATTAAATTGGCCTCCTTTCTCTCGAAAGGATCTCAGAGCCTCCCTACGCTATTTATTTTCGATGAGCCCACAACCGGATTGCATTTCGAAGATGTAAAGACCCTAAAGAAAGCATTCGATGCATTGATTGCAAACGGACACAGCATTCTCTTAATTGAACACCATCTCGATTTAATCAAATGCGCAGATTACGTTATTGAACTAGGGCCAGTTGGCGGAACAGCCGGCGGACACCTCATAAGCAAGGGCACCCCAGAAGAAATTGCATCAGATCCGAAATCGATCACTGCGCCCTATCTGGCCGAAAAGCTAGCTATATCCTAAAAAGGTTCTCGAAAAAACCCTTCTTTTCCAGAACACCCACAACAGAGAAAGTAGCACTCCTACACGTACCCCATTCAACCACGGGGCGGGAATCGCAAACTCTGCTCCTAGAAAAACCAATCCATAAAGTGCCGGCACTAGATGGCTCGTATTAAGCACCTTAATGAGAAGGAGTTTTGTTGTGACCCACACTTTGACTAACGAAAATAAAAGAACCGCAGCTCCGGTGGCCAAAGCGGCTCCGTAAATTCCGTAGATCGGAATGAGCAGCACATTCAGCACCAGCATGATGAGCAGAAAACCTAGGCTAAACAGCAAATAGGTTTGGTAAAACTTCGAATAATAAAAAGGTGCATTTAGGGGGGTAAAGCTAGAGTCGATAAGCTTCAATGCCAGCAACAACGGAAAGACCGAAAAGGCAGTATGGTAGTCTTCAGGCAAGAAAAAACGCAATACCGGCTGAAAAGTGAGCAGTACAGCCAAGATGAGAACTCCGTAGTAGCTGCTTATAGAAATGGTCTTTTGAATCAACGTTGTCAACTTCTCGGTATTCTGTTGGTGCTGTAAAGCGGCACATTGGGCATTATACAGCGGTTGCACTGAACGAAGCGGTATAGCTATGGTGGTTGCCATAAAAACAAATACCGTATACAAAGCCACATTTGATGAAGAAGATAGGGTGTGCAGCATGACCTTGTCGATCTCTAAAAAGGCCAAGCTTAGGCCACTGCCAAGAATAACCAATCCGCTGTATCCCAGAAGTCTTCTGTAGTCGCTCTGAGAACCCTTTTGCACTAAAGCAAAGGGCATGAGTCTATAGGCCATTAGTCCCATGATTAAGGCACGTATGAAATAGATGACACTGAGCATCAGCAGAAAAAAGTTCAGCTCTAGGGGCTGCACTACAAAATGCGAACCAAGAAGAAAGAGTATGCCTAGCCTTGGAAACACCTCCTTTAGAAAAACTCCGGCTGTAGTTTTAAAATGGACCTTTGCCAAGGCAAAAAACAGTTCAAAATAAGCCATAAGGATCCCTACGGCCATTATGGCGTATACCGCTTCAGTATCTACACGATTTGATGTGCTCAGTTGATTAGCGATTGATTGATCAAACACTAAAACAATGACAAGCAGTAGCACAGAAAACATACTGACCAACTGCAAACTAAGGCTGGCTAGTTGTTTCCGATTTTTGTCGTCACCTCCTTCGAAAAACCGCAATATGGTTTGCTGCATGCCGAGCGATAAAAACGGGAATAAGAGCGAGGCTGAGGCTAGAATAAACGATATGGTTCCGTAATGTTCAGGAGTAAAAACGCGGGTATACAACAACAGTACATTCACGGCTCCCAGTAAAAAACCGAGGGCTGTAAACAATCCGTTTCGTTCAATTTGCTTGGCAATCATAAGGCCTTAATGCGAGTTGCTAATTGTTGACAAAGCGCTTGATGTTCAAATCGCTCAACTGATCGTGCTGTTCTAAGGGGTAGCTTTGAGGGCATAAATTGATCCAATAAGGCCTTGACGAATTGCTTCATCACGTCTTTTTGCTCATGAGAAACTACCAGCGTTTCTTCTAAATCAGTCACTAATTGGGCAACCTCCCATTGTTTTGGTCCGATCGCCAGCAACGGGGCCTTCATAGACAAGTATTCGTATAGCTTTCCAGGAACTGCGAATTCATACGAACGGTCGTCACCTTCGCAAAGCAGCAATAAAGAGGTGCTGTTAACAAAACCGGTGAGGTTCTTTTTAGGAACATAGCCTTCAAAACAACAGCTAGCCAATAACCCATTTTCAGCCAATGAATCTTTGACAGCCTCAGAGACGTCACCTAAAAATACCAGTTTGATGCGATGGGCTCCTTCTGCACCTTCAGCTTTCAGCTCGGCAATAGCCCTCCATAAAAGAACAGGATTTCGATGCTCAAATAATGAACCCACATGCAACAGGTTGAAGTCTTCAGTAGTTTCAAGGCTAGAGTCATCGTAGTAAGCCGAGAATCCATTGGTTACACAAGCCGTTTTTGCCCCGTATTTTTGGGTGTAATGATGCGCAAGAGACTGGGTTGTGGTCAGCACAAGATCTGCAGTTTGTGCGACCGCTTGCTCCATTTTCTGGTGACTCGCTAATGTTCGCTTAGTTAGCCCTAATGTCTTATGGTAACCAATTTCTACCCAAGGATCTCTGAAATCGGCT
>JAURPW010000149.1:0-4844 GCA_030836435.1 Flavobacteriaceae bacterium | reverse complement strand
CGCAGCGCCTCGAAGGCCAAGGCCCATCGCGATCCGTCCATCAGTGAGCTGTACCCCATAACCATTAGAAAAATGAGTGCTCCGGCATAAAGGCGGTAGATATTGCTGAGCTCTGAAAAGAGCGCAAAAAAGTAAAATAGCAAGCTGATGGCCAATACAAACTGAGCAAAGACCACCACCCTACGCAGCAGCGTGCTCTTCGGATCGTATTTTTCGTAGGCGTAAACATCTTCAATGATGGGTCGCTCAAAGCGCTGAGCCACATCAGCGGGGCGCCAGCCAGTTGGCATAAACCAAATGCGCAGCTTATCTGTGAATCGCTTGGCGTGCCAAGCGTCAAAAGCGAGGTTGTAGGCGTGTTGAAAATTGATCCAAAGTGGGTTATAGGTCATGGCCGGTTTTAGCACTCCGTAGCGCGGAGGCACCTCGTCTAGCTCTTCTTGAAACGTTCCGAACAAACGGTCCCAAACCGAGAAAATCTGCCCCAGGTTTTTATCGATGTATTGCTCGTTGATGGCGTGATGTACACGGTGTTGAGAAGGGGTAACCAAAATGTATTCGAGAAAACCCAACTTTCCAATGTGCTGAGTGTGGTACCAAAACTGACCGAAAAGATGCAGCGGTGCTAACACCGCGATTACCGAATACTCAACGCCTAACAAGGCGGCCGGAAGCAACAAAATAGCCGTGTATCCGACCACATTAGAGATCGACTGTCTAAGGGCGCAGGCCAAGTTGAAGTCTTCGCTCGAATGGTGTATCACGTGCTGATTCCAAAAGATATTGACGCGGTGACTCAAGCGGTGATTCCAATAGCCCGCAAAATCAATCACCACAAAGGCAATGACCCAGGTCAACCACGAGTTCGAAACCTCAACAACTGCCAAGCGAGAAGCCAGAAACGGATAGCTCACCAGCACAAGTGCCAAGCCAAGACTGTCTTTGAGCACATTAGTGACCCCACTGCTCAAGCTACTCAAGGTATCGAATAGCCTGTATTTCTGATTCTTTACGTAGTGGCCATAGGCAATCTCGATCAACATCAAGACCATAAAGCCCGGAATGGCGTAAAGCAACGCGTTGGCATATGCATCCATGGCTTTAAAAATACTAAAAATCTTAGCCCGAAAACTTTGTACACTTCGGTGTATTTTTGCTCAAACAATCCAAACCATGCAATTACATGTGACAGACGAAACCTCCAGGTTGCGTTCGGTAATCTTAGGAATTGCGAATCAAAACGGCCCTGCTCCTGCCTTAGAAGAGGCCTACGACCCTAAATCGCGGATTCATATCGCTCAAAACACCTATCCGCTCGAGCGCGACATGATCGATGAACTCAATGCATTTGCAGAAGTACTTCGAAGGTATGAGGTGGAGGTCTTCAGGCCGCAGATCATCGTAGACTGCAATCAAATCTTCTCTAGAGATATCGGATTCGTCGTAGACGACTTTTTTGTAAAATCAAATATATTGCCCGATCGCGATCGCGAAATAGAGGCCATTGAACAGGTGCTCCGCTACATTGACCCTTCGAAAATACTCACGCCCCCAAGGGAAGTTCACGTTGAAGGCGGAGATGTCATGCTTCACGGAGACCACCTATTTGTGGGCTATTACAACCAGCCCGACTATGCACAGACCATCACCGCTCGAACCAACATTCAGGCCGTAGAATGGTTGAGCGGGCAGTTCGCAAACAAAAAGGTCAAGGCCTTTGAGTTGCGCAAGTCAAACACCGATCCGTATAGCAATGCGCTTCATCTTGATTGCTGTTTTCAGCCGGTGGGAGACCGCTATGCCATCATTCACAAAGAAGGATTTCTGCATCGAGAAGATGTAGATTACCTTACTAGCCTATTTGGTGCAGAGCAGTTATTTCCTATTTCGGCAGAAGAGATGTACGAAATGAATAGCAATGTTTTCTCGATTAGCCCTAGCGTTGTGGTTTCTGATCACAGCTTTGAACGTCTAAATTCATGGTTGCGCTCAAAAGGCCTAACCGTTGAGCCAATACCCTTTAGAGAAATTGCCAAACAAGAAGGCCTGCTGCGCTGTACAACGCTACCGCTGTTCAGAGACCCTAATTAAAGAACCCCATGAAGCAATACAGTTCACACCTGCTGATGGTTCGCCCATCAAGTTTTAGAAAAAACGAAGAGACTGCTGTCAACAATTACTTTCAGGCAGAGGCCGGTCTTGATTCGAAGGTGGTGCTGCAGCAAGCACAGTCAAACTTTGACGCCATGGTACAGCAGCTGAGGCAGGCACGCATAAACGTTACCGTGTTTAACGAACCCGAAGGCAGTGATACGCCCGACGCACTTTTCCCAAATAACTGGATCTCGATGCACCACGACCGACGCGTCGCACTCTACCCCATGTTCGCCGAAAACCGCAGGCGCGAGCGTAGAGAAGAGGTGCTCGACCTGCTAGAAGAGCAGGGCTTTGAGATCGAAGAAGTAATCGATTACAGCAGTGCCGAAGAAGAGGGCCTCTATCTCGAAGGAACCGGAAGCATGATACTTGATCACGAAAATCGTATGGCCTATTGCGCGCTTTCTGAGCGAGCAGACGAAGACCTCTTCATCGAATTTTGCGAAGACTTTGAGTACACGCCCTTCACCTTTAGTGCGTTTCAAACGGTAGCCGAAAAGCGGTTAAAAATCTACCATACCAATGTGATGATGTGTGTGGCTGACCGCTATGCCGTGGTTTGTTTAGAGTGCATAGACGATGAAAGCGAGCGCAAGCAGCTCAAAAAACACTTGAAAGAATCGGGCAAGACGCTCATTCCCATCAGCGAAGCGCAGATGCATCAGTTTGCCGGAAACATGCTTCAGGTGGGAGACCAAGATCAAAACCCGGTGCTGATCATGAGTGATTCGGCCTACAAAAGTCTAACGGCAGGGCAAATTAAAACCCTGGAGTCTTTTAACCCTATCGTTCATCCCGAACTGGGGGTTATCGAAACCTGCGGAGGCGGAAGCGCCCGCTGCATGATAGCCGAAATCTTCTTGCCTAAAGCGAGTTAAAGGGCTTGTTCACCACGATGAGTTGCTCTTGGCGTCCGTCTATATAACGCACCCCGTTTTCATCGAAAAAGGCCTCCTCTTCGAGCATAATACGCACGTCTTTGTCCCATTCTTTGATAAACACGGTGGCGTTTAATTCTATAGAATAGGCCGTATTCAGGTGCAACGGATAGTCGCCGGTGTAGGGCACTCCCCCCTGAGAATCCCACATTCCTAAGGTTGTTCCTGCGGCGTGACCGTGATACCCAATGGGGTGGGTGTAAATAGAAGGAATAATACCCTCAGCAATGGCCTGAGCTCGACTCATGGCCAACACCTCGTTTCCGCTTCGACCTTCTTTAAAGTTGTTAGTGAAAATATCTTGAAGGCGATTTCCGACCGCCAAGGCCTGCTTTAGGTATTCGGGGGCATCGGTCTCACCCGCGCGCAGCACATAGGCGTGTTGTTGCTGATCGGTATTCAGTCTTAAGTAAGTGATTCCAAAGTCGCAATGCAACAGGTCTCCCGGCATGATCACCTGGGTGTCTGGACGCTTCGAAAAGGTTCTCAAATGATCAAAACGCTCAGGATCGGCACGCTGAATGTCTACGGTCGGATGAAACCAGGTCTGCAACCCTAATTCGCGCACCTTATCGCGCATAAACCAGACTACATCTTCGGTTGTGGTTACTCCCGGCGTAATCACCTTTTCTGAAAAGGCCTCGGCAATAATGTTGTGGCTTATGCGTTCGATATGAGGGTAAATAGCCATCTCTTTAGCGGTGCGAGTTTCGAGCCACGCAATGGCTAGCTTTTCTGCAGATACTACCCGTTTGGCAAACTTTGGCCCAAGGGCTTCAAGCAGGGCCTCTTTGTCGGTGGCCACGATTCCGTCGGCGAGCCCGAAATGCTCTGATTGATTAATGCCTATAGATTTCGGATTGCGCTCTTCTACTAGTTCTCGCAGCCTCGCCCACTGATCGGGCTGCTTTTCTTTATCCCAAGCGCTCTTAAAGGCCGAGCCTACATCGTATCGGGCAACCGCTATGGTCTCTATCTGTTTTCCGGTGTTAAAAAACACGAGTATGGTTCTTCTTCTTGCGGCCAACCATTCGGCGGGTAATAGGGTTTTGATGACCGGATCTTCGTTGTATTCTCTGGATACCACTACCCACATATCGATGCCCGTATCGCTCATAAGCTTCGGTAAATAGTGCTCAATTTTGTCTTCTAGAAGTTCGTTAATAACCTTAGCACGCTCGCGCATCGGTAAAATGGATCCGTAATCTTGAGCGGTCATGGGGGTTAACAACGAACCCATGAGGGCGATGAGTATAGCGGTGATTTTTATACCTTTCATTGGTGTAGAATTTTGAGCTTAAGATAGGTAAGATTTTGATTGCCCCCATATACAGCATCGGATACGGGCTTCGTTCTGTCGAAGACTTCATGGCTCTATTGCGTGCCTATGGCATCGAATACATAGCCGATGTGCGTTCGAACCCCTATTCAAAGTGGAACCCTGATTTTTGCCGCGAACCCATATCTGCTTTTTTGCAGCAGCAAGGCGTGGGCTATGTGTATTTGGGTGACATGATAGGCGGAATCCCCAAAGACGACAGCTGCTACACCGAGGGCAAACTCGATGCGCAAAAGGCCAAGAATCATCAGGCCTTTAAGGGCGGAATAGATCGCCTACTCAACGCGCACGAAAAAGAATTGAGCGTGGCGCTGATGTGCGGTGAGGTGGAGCCTCATCATTGCCACCGCTCAAAGCTCATCGGAGAGGTGCTTTCAGAAAAAGGTGTTTCATTAGTACATATCATTAAT
>JAURPW010000148.1:0-6261 GCA_030836435.1 Flavobacteriaceae bacterium | reverse complement strand
TTAAGATCAAAGACATAGTGATTGGTTCTTCCAGAATGCCAAGGTTCGAAGTGCTCGGCGCTGTTGGGATCAGGTTGTGGCTGTACATTTTTTACTTGGTTATACCAGTTGACATAGCGTTCGCGTCCGTCAGGATTAATGCAGGGATCAATAATAACTAAGGTGTTCTCAAGCCATGTCGATCGTGAGCTAAGTAGTTCGTAAGCCGTTTGCATGGCTGCTTCGGTACTCACACTTTCATTTCCGTGCACATTGTAACTCAGCCAAACAATAGCCACTGAAGAATCGCTGTTTTCTCCTTTTAAGCCGGAGAGGTGATCAGAGCGAACCTCATCTAGTTTCGCTATGGTTTCAGCAGAGCCAATATAGGCCACAGAAAGCTCTCTGCGTTCGTTTGTTTTTCCGTACGACTGCAACACTACTTGTGAAGAACGCTGTTCTGCTAGGTGTTCAAAATAGGAGAGCACCTCGTGGTGGCGGGTAAAGGCATCGCCCAGCTCGTAGCCTAAAAATTCAGCAGGCGATTGAAGCTGAGCCCATCCGAAACTTACAGATAAACTTAAAAGAAGAACTAATTGTCTCATATACCTATACATTTGGGGCGCAAAAGCTACGAAATTTACTGCGTATCTTCGCTTGTGCTAAAGAAAGACATGGAGGTTTTAACTACCGATTTTGCTCAGACTAATTTCCATTCTCCCCTAATTAGGTCTTACCTCAAGGGAGAATTAGACCCTTCTTTATTCACCGCACATCCATCTTTAGCCGCTTTTAAAGCCCAACGGCAGATTAAGTTAGACAGCTACCCGACTTCTAATCGCTCGGTTTTAGTGACGGCTCTGAAAGAACAGTACACAAGGCTTAACCTAAGTGCGCCCGCGGTCGATGAAAACATCCAGAAGCTGGGCGATCAGCAGACCTTTACCGTATGCACCGGTCACCAGCTAAACCTATTCACAGGTCCACTTTTTTTCATTTACAAGATTCTTCATACCGTAAAGCTCAGTCAAACATTGAACGAACGCTTTGAAGACATGCATTGTGTTCCTGTCTATTGGATGGCTAGTGAAGACCACGATAGTGCAGAAATTGATCACTTACACATCAATCAAGTCAAGCTCAAGTGGAACACCGATCAAACGGGTGCGGTAGGAGACTTTGAAACCAACGAACTCGAAGCGGTGATTACGCTGATTAAAGAACTACTTCCAAATACCCAAGAAGCCTCGAAGCTTATAGCATTATTTACTAGCGCATATCGAAAGGGAGCCGTTCTGGCCGATGCCACCCAAACGCTCGTTCACGAACTATTTAAACCATACGGACTTATCGTCTTGAATCCGCAAAATCGGGCGCTTAAATCACTTTTTAGGCCCATAATTGAGCGCGAGCTACTGCATTCTTTTTCTAAAACGGCGATTGATGACACCTCAGATAACTTAAAAAGTATGGGGTTTAGCACCCAGGTCAATGCGCGTGAGATCAATCTCTTTTTTATCGATAAACACTCCAGGGAGCGCATCGTACGAGACGGAGAGCACTTTTTGCTCGCTGACACTAAGCGTCGCTTTACTAAAGACGAAATGTGGCGTGTTCTCGATGAGGCCCCAGAGCACTTCTCTCCAAATGTGGTGCTGAGGCCGATTTATCAAGAGTGTATTTTGCCCAATTTATCCTATGTAGGTGGAGGTGGAGAGCTCTCTTACGCCCTGCAACTAAAAGCAGCTTTTGATGCCGTTTCAGTACCTTTTCCGCTCTTTGTACTTAGGCACTCACTGTTTTGGGCTACGGCCAAAGACCGCTCGAAAATGAACGCCTTGGGTGCGCAAATGATCGATTTTACCACATCAAAAGACGCCACTATAAACGGAGCCATCCGCCGAATATCAGATATTGACATAGATTTTGGCCCACAGAGGGCAGCGCTTGCTGAACAGTTTATGGCCTTAAGAGATTTGGCTCTTAAGACAGACAAAACCTTTTTGGGCGCCGTGCTCGCCCAAGAAAAGAAGCAACTGAAAGGTCTTGATACGCTTGAGAAAAGGCTCTTAAAAGCGCAAAGACGCAAACTAGCAGACCAGGTGCAACGCATAAGCGAAATCTACGATCACTTTTATCCGATGGGAGCAGCGCATGAACGGTTTGAAAACTTTAGCGCGCTCTACGCGCAAATGGGAAATGCCTTTTTTGAACGCATTTTGTCGGCATTCAGCGCTGACTTAGGCCATGGCCAACTGTTGTTACTTGAGCTGCCCGACGGAGTTAAGGGGTAACCCACCGCAACTGTTCGAGCTGCTGGTTTGATCCGTTAGTTGCCTGAATGCGCAGTGCGCCTTCCCTTCGCAAATGCAAAAGATTAAATGTTTGGGATTGGAACGTTAATAAAGCGAAATGTGTTTTTTGAGCATAGTGGTGTATAACCCAAGACGCTGAAGGGGTACCCGGAGCATCCAATGTCGAGTAATTTATACGCGAATCGGCTGTTAGTTGCTCTAAGGCGTTCAAATGTAACTCACTGCGGCTGTCAACTCGCACCTCTCCAAAAATGCGTAGCTGCATCATAGAAGTGGGATCAAATAGCAAAACAGAGGCCTTAGGGTTTGACTTAAATTGATCCGTCTTAGGACTTCTAGAGTCGGTGTAAAACAGCAAATTTCTTTCTTCATCAACTGCGCGCAATACGACCATTCGGAGATCGGGTTCAGTATACTGTTTAGTTGAATGAACCGAGGCCAGTGTTACCCAATGAAGTTTGCTTTCGGGATCGGAAATCGCTTTTTTCAACAGCGAATCAATCTGCTGGGCATAAAATGTAAGGGTGGGTTCTGTCGCCGTTGCCATGCATTAAAATTACGCTATTGAATCCGCACACTACTGCTCAAATAGCTATTTTTGGGCATGCATCAGAAAGTTCTTATTCTCGACTTTGGTTCACAATATACCCAGCTCATTGCCAGAAGGGTGCGTGAACTCAATATTTATTCCGAAATCATTCCGTTTGACAAGGCGCCTAAAGACTTCAGTGACTATAGCGCAGTTATTTTGTCAGGCTCACCATTTTCTGTTCGTTCTGAACAGGCTCCTAGCCCTGATTTGTCGGGCATAAAAGGAAAGCTCCCTCTGCTGGGAATTTGTTATGGAGCTCAATTTTTAGCGGCTAATTTCGGAGGTAAGGTAGAGGCCTCCAATACTCGAGAATACGGACGGGCACGTTTAAAGTATATTGAGGAAAAAGACGAATTTTTTAGCGGTATTTCACCGAACGCCCAGGTCTGGATGTCTCACTCAGATACCATCACGGCCTTACCAAATGGAGCTCGATTATTGGCGAGCACACACGACGTTCAGCACGTGGCCTACGCTTTTGAAGGAGAGCCCACCTATGCTATTCAGTTTCATCCGGAGGTTTATCACACCACCGAAGGAACACAGCTGCTCAAAAACTTTCTAGTCACCATAGCGGGCCTCAAGCAAGACTGGACTCCCAATGCGTTTATCGAAGAGACCGTTGAGGCGTTAAAGACACAACTGTCAGACGATCGCGTCATCTTGGGATTATCGGGAGGAGTTGATTCTTCTGTAGCAGCCCTCTTGTTGCACAAAGCCATTGGTGAACGCCTGCACTGCATATTTGTGAACAACGGATTGCTGCGAAAAAATGAATTCGAATCGGTATTGGAGCAATACAAGGGGTTTGGCTTAAATGTTAAGGGAGTAGATGCCTCGCAACGCTTTCTGAGCGCGCTTGAGGGTGTAGAAGACCCTGAAACCAAACGAAAGATCATAGGAAAGGTTTTCGTCGATGTATTTGACGATGAGTCAAAGCAGGTTGAACAAGCCAAGTGGCTGGCCCAAGGCACTATTTATCCAGACGTTATTGAGTCTGTATCTGCGAGTGGAGGACCTTCGGTGACCATAAAAAGCCATCACAACGTGGGCGGGCTTCCAGATTACATGAAGTTAAAGGTGGTGGAGCCTCTAAAGAGTCTATTTAAAGACGAAGTACGCCGGGTAGGTGCGGCTATGCACATGCCCCCAGAATTATTAGGGCGGCATCCGTTTCCGGGCCCAGGATTGGCCATTCGTATACTCGGAGCTATAAGCGCCGACCGCGTTGAATTGCTTCAAGAGGTAGATGCCCTTTTTATTGAAGCGCTAAAAAAAGAAGGTCTTTACGACAAGGTTTGGCAGGCTGGCGCCATCTTGCTTCCGGTTAAGAGTGTGGGAGTGATGGGAGACGAACGAACCTACGAAAGTGTGGTAGCCTTAAGGGCAGTAGAGAGTACCGATGGAATGACCGCTGATTGGGTTGATCTGCCTTATGCTTTTCTTCAAGAAGTCTCAAATACCATAATCAATCGCGTGAAGGGAGTAAATAGAGTGGTTTACGATATTAGCTCAAAGCCTCCTGCAACTATAGAATGGGAGTGATCAGGACCTTTATAGCCTTTGGCTTTTTAATGCTTTTCTTTTGGCCTCAGCAGATCGATGCTCAGCGTAAGCGATCTCGAGCTAAACGCCAAGAGGTGACCGTTCTTGCGCCAGAATCTGCCCCCATAGATACGCTAAGTGTGTTGTGGGAGGAAAAGATGAGCGTCATAGATACACTACCTCCAATAGCCGATTTGATTACCCAAAAAGAACGTATAGACGCCCTTTTTCTGCTCCCCTTTAGAGAAGACCGCTTACCGTATAGAGACAGTCTGGTCATAGACAGTCTGTACAGCACCGACACGCCCATAGACACTCTTCGGGTGATTGACACGTTGGCCTTGGTGCGTCAAATTGAATTGCGCCGCGATATGCAGACGGCCTTGGAGCTGTATTACGGAATTGCCTTCGCTGTAGACTCTGCCCGTTCTTTGGGATTAGAGGTGAACCCCCGCTTCGTAGATACTGAGCTTAGTCCAAGTCAGGTGACTGATTTTGCCCGACGTGATACGGTGAAAACCGATATGGTTTTTGGCCCTGTTAGCGCTCGGGTGGCCAGGGCCTATATAGAGACTAGGGCCGATTCTATGGTTCCGTTGTTCGCTCCGTTTTTGCAGCCCGAAGAGGGGCTTAAAGGGCGAATTTATTTCGGTAGTACTGTGGCCGATCAAATGCGTAAAAAAATGCTCTCATACGCCTTGGAGCAATACCGAGGAGAGCGTGTTTTTCTGATTGCCGACAGCGCACAAGAAAAAGCAAAATCTGCTGTGAAGTCGGTTTTTGAAGAGGCTCACGAGGTGCGCTTGATCAATGACCTGGCTATTGAGCAACTTCCCGAATTTCGTGACTCCATAGTCGATTCATTAATTCCGAATTGGGCATTTCTCGAAACTACACAGTCGGGATTGGCTGCTTCGTTAATTTCTATACTGAATGGAATCAATGCAGAGCCAAAAAAGAGTATGCGCGTTTTTAGTACGACCCCTAGTGTGGTCTACTTCAATAATCAAGTAAATCCGACACATCTTTCGGCCTTAGTGTTTGCGTATCCCGAGGTATACGGCAGACCTACCCCCGAATTTGTAAAGTCGTTTAATAAGCGCTTTGGATTCAACCCCTCCATAAACACCACACGGGCCTTTGACCTCACTCTAGATGGATTTTATAGGGTGCTGGTTGAACGAATTCGATCGCAAGAAGATGCCAATCAGCTAATTACGCTAAAGCAGCAATACGCGGGTTCAGATATCGATTACCTACCCTTTGGGTCGAACGCCTATCAAAATGTGGCCTACAGGCTTAAGTGGGTGCGAGATCTGAGTTTCAGTGAATTGGATACCACCATACCTCCAGAAGTTTTTAAACCTTGGCCTGAGCTGCCCGATACTTGGTTGGCAGACCGATTGTTGGCCATTGAAAAAATGCGCTACCCCGAGCGATTTGACGAGAACGGAGAGCGCATTGAAGAAGAACTCAATTAAGGAACACGCCTTCCGTCGCATATAGCGATAGCCTCGGCGATCGATTCAAACGGGTCTTTATAGGTTGCGATAAATTCTTGAGCCACATGCCCTTTAAACCCGGTATTCGCAATGGCTCTCATGATGGCCGGATAGTACAGCTCTTGATCCGCTCCAATTTCATGACGCCCTGGAACACCAGCGGTGTGGTAGTGGCCAAAATACTCGTGATAGGTGCTGATCTGTTTGATAATATCTCCTTCTTGGATCTGCATGTGATAAATGTCGTAGAGCAGCTTAAAATGGTCTGATCCGAGTCTTCGGCATAGACTAATCCCCCAAAGGCTTGAATCAGCCATATAGTCGGGAT
>JAURPW010000147.1:0-9123 GCA_030836435.1 Flavobacteriaceae bacterium | reverse complement strand
TGGATTTTATTGAAGATCAGTATGCCAAATACCGCATCTCTGACGCCCTAATGGCGCTGTACAAATTGATTTGGGACGACTATTGCGCCTGGTTGCTTGAATTGATAAAACCGGCCTACCAACAACCCATTGACGCGACGACCCAACAAGAGGCGTTTGAGCTCATGGAACGGCTGCTGGTGATACTTCATCCGTTTATGCCCTTCTTAACCGAAGAACTCTGGCAACAACTCGATAAAAGGGCTGATACCGATTCGATCTGTGTGGCTCAATGGCCGAGTTCAGGACCCGTTAACCAGGAGCTTATGAGTCAGTTTGGCCACACTCAAGCCGTGATCTCAGCATTGCGCACCTTGCGCACCGAAAAGCAGATTAAGCCCAAAGAAATACTCGACATTCAAACCCAACAGACCGATCAGCTTCAGGTAATTCCTGAAGTATTGTCTAAACTGGGGTTCACTTCGCCCATTACACTAGTAGAGTCGGCGGGGGAGAATACGCTTAGTTTGCGCATTGATACCACGGAGTATTACATACCCATTGAGGCCCAGATAAACCTAGAAGAAGAGGTTGAGAAGTTGCAAGCCGAGCTTGATTACCAAAGGGGCTTTTTGGAAATGGTTAACCAAAAGCTAAGCAACAAGCGGTTTGTAGACAATGCCCCAGAGGCTGTAGTAGCTATAGAGCGAAAAAAGGCAGCCGATGCTCAAGAGAAAATTCAGGCTATAGAGGCAACGTTGTCTAAGTTAACCTAGCTCGGCAATGGGCGTAATAAGTCCCTTAACCACCTGACCCTCATTGACCTTGATGTGGGCGTTTAGGGGAAGAAAAATATCGATTCGAGAGCCAAACTTAATGAATCCTGCATCAGATCCTTGGCGGGCGGTATCTCCTTTTTTGGCGTAGTTTACGATGCGCCTGGCCAGTGCCCCAGCAATTTGTCTATACAGTACCTCTTGGCCAGTCTGGTGCCGAATAACAACCGTAGTGCGTTCGTTGAGTGTGCTTGATTTAGGGTGCCAGGCCACCAAGTATTTTCCGGGGTGATACTGAGAATATACTACCTCTCCATCGCAGGGGTAACGCGTGACATGCACGTTTAAAGGAGACATGAAAATCGAAACCAGTAGTCGTTCATCGCCGAAGAACTCGTCTTCGCTGACCTTCTTAATCTGCACCACTTTTCCGTCAGCCGGAGCCGCGATAATAGCAGATTGATGCGACGCTACTCGTTTAGGATTTCTGAAGAATTGAAGCACAAGTATCCAGATAAAGGCCCCAACTAGGGCTGGAACATACTGCAAAATCGGATGCGTTATAGCCGTTGATATCCACAGCAATGCCGCAAATAAAAAAGTGCTAATGACTATGCTTGGGTATCCTTCTTTGTGGAACATAAAGCTTGTTTAAACGATTACAAACTGCAGGTAAAGATAGGTAAACGGAACACTAAAAATGAGGCTGTCTATGCGGTCCATGATGCCTCCATGCCCTGGAATAAGGCGCCCGGTATCTTTTCGCTCATAAATGCGCTTGAGTTTGGAGATTACCAAATCCCCTAAATGGGCGCTTATGCTGATCAACGCTCCCAGAACTGAAGCTTGAGTCCATGAAAGTCCTAAACTTAATAGTTCATTGGCGATTAGGGTGCTCGTTATGCAGAAGACGAATCCGCCTATATAGCCCTCTAGGCTCTTATTGGGGGAGATGCTGCTGACTTTTGTTTTTCCGATCAAGGAGCCCGTCAGGTAAGCGAATGAGTCGTTGGTCCAAAGGGCTATAAGCACACCTAGACACACCCATTGACCTAGTGAATAAATGGCGTAAAAGCATGCGATCCCAAGACTCATGTAGGCTAGGGTGAAAAGCCAATAAAAAGACGGAGCTGTGAATGATCGCCTTAAACTGATTAAAGACTGGCTCGCTAATAAGGCCCCAACGCCAGCAGTCCACAATGGCCCGAGTAATTGGGTGCTAATGGTCAAGATCGAAAGGGCAATGATCACGGCCGCATAGGTCGGTTTTGACTGCATTTTGGCAAGCTCAAAGGCTGCCAGGGCTGCCAGAGCGATTATAAACAGAGAGAAGAGTACGGGGTAGGGCGAAAGTACCGTTCCTACAAATAATAACACGTATAATGCTCCGCTTGCACTTCTAAGAATCAAGGTGTTCATAGACTAATAGTCTTCAAGGAGCAGCAAATATAGGTTCTTCGTTTTTGAACCGTAATGCATAAAGTCGTCTTGATTCTCTTCGGTGATTTGATTGTTTTTAAACGAAGTGATCTTGGTAGGCAGCGGACTTCCTTGATAGCGCTGTTTGATCGATTTTAAGGCGCTAGAAATAGAGCGAACGATTTGGGAGGTTCGCGCCATGATGATCAGGTGTTCTGGAAGTTCTTCTTGTTTGATGCTCTTTAACTGGTTCGAGCAGACCAGCACAGAACCTTGATCGGCAATAAGGTGTTCGCATTCGGTGAAGAAAATCTTAGAAGCTGAGGCGTCGCGGGTGAGTATCAACTGATCTCCGTGTGCCTTTTTAAGCGCATCACTAAAGCACAACACCTCTTCTGCACGCCAGCTATTCTCTTCTAGTATAGCATCTAAATGCTGATTGATCTCTTCGTCGGAGGTGCAATAAAGAAACTTGCCTTTGTTCTTTTTAAACTCCTGAAGAAAAAGCAGGTCAATGGCTAGGTCTTCTTGTTCGGCGTCTTTAGGTTCAGGCGTGTCGGGTTGACTTGCCGTTAGTTTTGAACCAAAAAATCGCTTTAAGATGTTCATAGTTTAAACGCTCTTTTTAAGATTTTTCTTCAGCCGTATCTTCTTCTACCTTGGCGGTTGAGGGAGTATCGCCTTGATCAATTTCTTCTGTTGGCGCGGTGGCCTCAACGCTAGATTTCGGCGGCTCTTCAATCACATCATAAGGTCTTTTTCCAAAGATGTGTTCTAGATCGTCTTTGAAGATTACCTCCTTTTCAAGCAAGCGATTCGCAAGTGTGGTTAGTTTGTCTTTGTGTTCTTTCAAGATGCTGATGGCACGTTTATATTGCTCCTCGATCATTTTTGAAATCTCGTCATCGATGAGTTTTGCGGTGACCTCACTGTAAGGCTTGGTGAATCCGTATTCGTTTTGACCTGAAGAATCGTAGAAGGTTATGTTCCCTAATTTTTCGTTCAAGCCATAAATCGTCACCATAGCTCGAGCCTGTTTAGTGACTTTCTCGAGGTCACTTAGCGCTCCGGTAGAGATGGTGTCAAAAATTACTTTTTCTGCGGCGCGACCTCCCATTGTGGCGCACATTTCATCCAATAGTTGTTCGGGTCGAACAATTTGACGCTCTTCTGGCAAATACCAGGCGGCACCTAGTGACTGCCCTCTAGGCACAATAGACACCTTTACGAGCGGAGCTGCATAGCGCAGCATCCAACTCACTGTGGCGTGACCTGCTTCGTGAAAGGCGATCGCTTTTTTCTCTTCAGCAGTGATGATCTTATTCTTCTTTTCAAGACCCCCAACGATACGGTCAACGGCATCTAAAAAGTCTTGTTTAATAACCGCTTTGTGCTCATTTCGGGCAGCGATTAGTGCGGCTTCGTTACACACATTAGCGATGTCGGCACCTGAGAAACCTGGAGTCTGTCTGGCCAAAAAGTCAACATCAAGGGTTTCTGCCGTTTTAATGGGGCGTAAATGCACTTCAAAAATTTCCTTGCGCTCATTGAGGTCTGGCAAATCGACATAGATCTGACGGTCAAACCTTCCGGCGCGCATAAGGGCTTTATCGAGCACGTCTGCTCGGTTTGTGGCGGCGAGAACGATCACATTGGTGTTCGTTCCGAATCCGTCCATCTCGGTGAGCAGTTGGTTTAAGGTGTTTTCGCGCTCGTCGTTTGAGCCTGTAAAGTTGTTTTTGCCTCGTGCACGTCCAATGGCATCTATTTCGTCAATGAAAATGATGGCAGGAGATTTGTCTTTGGCCTGCTTGAAAAGATCACGTACTCTAGAGGCACCAACTCCGACAAACATTTCGACAAAGTCAGATCCGGATAGGGAAAAGAAGGGTACTCTAGCCTCTCCGGCAACTGCCTTGGCCAAGAGTGTCTTTCCGGTACCTGGAGGTCCAACTAAAAGAGCTCCTTTAGGAATTTTTCCGCCCAGTGCAGTGTATTTATCCGGATTTCTTAAAAACTCAACGATTTCTTGAATCTCTTCTTTGGCTCCCTCTAGACCTGCCACATCTTTAAACGAGGTGCGCGTGTCTTTCTTTTCGTCAAAGAGCTTGGCCTTCGATTTGCCAATGCTAAAGATTTGTCCGCCGGCGCCACCGCCTCCAGATCCTGACATTCTGCGCATCAGAAAAATCCAAACCCCAATGATCAGTACAAATGGGAGAATAGAAATGAGCAATTCAAGCAGGTAATTGTTTTCTTTATCGTAGTCTAAAACCGTGCTTAAGGCGTATTCGGTCTTTAGTTGGTTGATGCTGTTCTCGAAGTTTTGTAGATCTCCGAAATCTAGCACATACTGGGGGCTGAGGCTGGCCGAAGGCAATAACGGCCCTTCAGAGACCTTGCTGTGCTCCTCTTTGCTAAGTGCTTCTGGAGTCAAATAAACCTTAGCCTGACGCGTATTGGTTATGATGACCACTTTGGCCACGTCTCCCTGCCTCATGAATTCTTCTAGCTGAGAGGTGGTCGTCTTTTCGGTGCTGTTAAAGGCCAATCCCCCAAACAGATTAACGGCGATAAATACGAGGATAGCCGTGTAAAATATCCAACCGTATTTTGATGGTTTTTTGGTGTTCTTACTCATAATGTTTTTTGAATTAACCGATAACCATTTTAAGAATAGGTTCTCTCAATGGCGGTAAGCTTGGCATCTCCCCACAATCCTTCGATGTCGTAGCGCTCTCTGATGTGTCTTTGAAACACATGAACCACCACATCTACATAATCCATGAGCACCCACTCACTGGTATCGGTGCCCTCAACATGCCAAGGTTTCGTTTTGATAGCCTTACTCACTTTCTTCTGAACAGAAGAAACAATAGCATTTACATGAGTATTTGAAGTCCCGTTACAGATGATGAAAAAATCACAAACTGTATTGTCTATTTCACGCAGATCTAAAAGATTGATTTCTACGCCTTTTACATCTTCGACTCCATCGATGATTAAAGCAATAAGCTCGTCTGACGACCGTTGTTTTTCTGGCATTAAAACGATTTAAATTCGCAAGACAAAATTAGCGTATTTTGCAGTGCAGCGTTAGTCTTTCTCTTAAATACTCCCATAAAGATATTGTTAAATGACTATAATCAAACTAGATGCCATAGATTCGACAAGTAGCTATTTGTCAGCTTTATGGCGACAAGGTTTGTTTGCTCCACCGGTGTCGGTTTATACGAGTAACCAAACAGCCGGCAGGGGGCGAAGGGGAGATCTGTGGCAGAGTGATCCACATAAAAACCTGACAATCAGTTTTTTATTAGATTATTGTAGTAAAGATGCCACACAGTCTTTTGCATTAATCATGCAGACCTCCTTGGTGGTAATGCGTTTATTAGGTCAGTTAGGAGTACCTGATTTGGCCATCAAATGGCCAAACGACATAATGTCAGGCTCTAAAAAGATCTGCGGTATTCTTGTTGAACGTGCTTTGCTAGGTTCTCAAAGCAGTCCATTCGTTGTGGGGGTGGGAATCAATGTGAATCAACACTCTTTTGAAGCATTGACCCATGCCACCTCTGTAATGCTAAAAACCAATGAAACTCATGATATAGACGGGCTTGCTCGAAAACTATCTGCCTCTGTAGAAGAAGCCATGGGTGGTCAATTAGAGCTCGAGCCCCAGGCGTATGTTGCGCTTTTAAATCGATTTGAAGAGGTGCTTTATCGAAAGGGGGATTACTGCGAAGTTTCCGTGAATCAAGGCGATTACCAGAGCGTAAAAATTTTAGGCGTTAACCAAGACGGAAGGCTTCAGGTTCAAGATGCCAATCAGCACCATTTTTTGTTAGATAGTTCAGAAACCCGGTTTGTTTACGCCGAAAAATGCTGAACCGTTTTCGAGGCTAGCGTTTCGATGAAGTTGGTCAGTGGCGATTTGATCATCATGCTGATCATCGGGTTGAATGATCCGCTAAAATACAGCTCCAATGTGGCTTGCTGCTCGTTACCTCCAATTTCGACCTTTAATTGAAAGGGAAACTGTTCGTTGGTAGAACCTAAAACAACGCGTTGGTCGGGGCTGCGCTCTTCAAATTTCAACACAATTTCGGGCATTCCCTTGAGGGCAAATTTGAACGCATCATCGCTTAAGACACTAAAAACACTGATGTTTTCGGGCATAATGTGCTCAAAGTTGGAGACCTGGGACAAAAAAGAGTACAGTTCTTTTTGAGCCGTGTTTACGGTTTTTTGTTCGGTAGAAATTTCCATGCTTTAAGCTTAATGTTAGTTGGAGATTGGGTTCCAATCACTTGGATTAGCTCGCCACTGCGCGAGTAACTCTAATTGCTCTGTAGTTATCGTTTCATTCATCTGGGCAAATTGAATTAGGTGGTTGTAATCGCTCAGAGTAATCAGCTTTAATTCGTTGTCTTCGAATAGTGCATTGGCCTTTTCGAAATTATACGTAAAGATGGCGGCCATTCCTTTGATTTTAGCCCCCGCTTCTTCGAGTGCCTCAACGGCCTTGTAACTGCTTTTTCCTGTTGAAATAAGGTCTTCAATCACCACCACATTCTGGCCTTTGTGCAACAGGCCTTCGATCTGATTCATACGTCCATGACTTTTGGGTTCTGGACGTACATAAACAAAGGGGAGCCCCATAGACTCGGCGACTAGAATCCCAATTCCAATGGCCCCGGTAGCTACACCGGCAATGACCTCTGGGGTGCCAAATTGTTGTTCAATTTTGCGCACAAACTCCTGTCGAAGATAGTTTCTAACCGCAGGAAAAGAGAGGGCTAAGCGATTGTCGCAATAAATCGGAGAGCGCATTCCTGAGGCCCATGTAAAAGGTGTTTCAGGATTCAGTTGAATTGCCTTTATTTGTAGCAGAAGCTCTGCCGTTTTAAAGGCTGTTTCTTTGTCCAAAATCATAGCGCGAATGTACGAAGTTTTCGTCAATGAGAATCGACTTGTTCTACAGTCACATGGCTGTAAACGGCAAGAAAAAACCAAAGAAATAAGCTCCAAGAAAGCGCTTCGAGCTCTGGTGACTTTACTGTTCGAAAAACCAAAGAAAAACACCACTTATCTGCGATTTGATAAGCCGCAAGACCCATTAGAACTGTTTAAGGAGTGCTACAAAGAAGTGATCGCCGCGGGCGGAGTAGTTCGCAATAAAAAACACGAGGTACTTTTTATCTATCGCAACAATAAATGGGATCTTCCAAAGGGTAAGATTGAAAAGAGCGAGACCCTTGAAGAGGCGGCTATTCGAGAAGTTTGTGAAGAAACCGGACTTCCTGAAGTGGCTCTCGGACCTCAAAGCGCGATTACGTATCACCTATTTAAACGAAAAGGAGAGGTGCGCCTCAAGACGACTTTCTGGTACGAAATGCGCTCTGACTATAGAGGCCCCTTAAATCCTCAGGTCGATGAAGGAATTACCGAGGTGGTCTGGTTGAGCGATTCAGAGCAGCGTGTAGCTTTAAGGCATTCGTACAAAAACATAGTAGGCCTGTTTAACGGCCAAGACTAGCAATCAATTCACTTACGGGTTGTGGTACTAATGCACTGATATCTCCGTTGTGCTTTAACACGTCACGCACTATAGAAGAACTTATAAAAGCCTTGTCAGAGGCGGTAAGTAGAAAGACCGTTTCAATCTTAGAAAGCGTTCTATTGGTGTGTGCTATGGCTTTTTCAAACTCGAAATCAGCCGGATTGCGCAGCCCCCTAAGTATAAATTGGGCTTCTATGCTTTTACAGAAATCAACTGTTAGACCCGAATAGGTGGTGATTTCAATTCTAGACTCATCTCCAAAGGCCTTCTGTAAAAAAGCCAGTCGCTGCTCGAGGCTAAATCGGTAGCCCTTTTCACTGTTTTCGCCTATGGCCACTACCAAATGGTCAAAAAGAGAAAGACCTCTCTGAATAATGTCGTAGTGCCCGAGTGTGATGGGATCAAAAGATCCCGGAAAGACGGCCTTTTTCATGTCCGAAAGGTACAAATTAATCGTTGAGAGCTTGATCGATCATGGCCTCGAACAACTGAGCAAGCGTCAGGCCCGCCGCCTTGAGCTGTTGAGGAATAATACTTTGTTTGGTGAGCCCCGGCGTGGTATTGATCTCGAGCAAATGAGGTATGCCGTCGACCAGTATAAATTCAGATCTAGAAACGCCCATTAATCCGAGGTGCTTGTGAAGCATAACAGCCCATTCTTTTGCTTGCGTTAATTGGTCTTCAGGCAGTGGAGCAGGAGTAATCTCTGTAGAGGCACCAAGGTACTTCGCTTCAAAATCAAAAAAGGTGTTGTCGGTTTCTATTAGGGTAACGGGAAGGGCGACTAGTTCGCCTTTTAATTGAATAACTCCGACCGTTATTTCAGGTCCAACAAGCGCTTCTTCTATGAGTATTTCTTTGTCGACTTCTGTGACCCTTTTTAGAGCCGGCATTAATTCATCAACCGTGCTTATTTTTTCAATTCCAAAACTGCTTCCCGAACGATTTGCTTTTACAAATACGGGTAAGTTCAGCGATTGAAATGCTACGCTGAGATCGCGGGAGTCATTCAGGTTTACGGCCAGGGACTTGGCCGAGGGAATTCCCAGCTGCTTGGCAATGAGTAAGAGATCACGCTTGTTAAAAGTCAAGGCCGAAGCGTAATGACCGCTTGCGGTTTGTTTGATTTGCAGCAATTCGAAGTAGGCAGCAAGCACTCCGTCTTCGCCTGGGGTACCGTGAATGGCGTTGAACACCACATCAAAGTGAATAGATTGCTGTTCCAAGGTGAAGCTGAAATCGTTGCGGTCAATAGCTATGCGCTGGTCATCTAAAACCACATTCCATGAATCTTTTTGAATGTCTACGGCGTAAACCTCAAATTTTTGAGGGTCTAAGTGTTCGCAAACATGCGCGCCGCTCAAAAGGGATATTTCTCGTTCAGCA
>JAURPW010000146.1:0-7969 GCA_030836435.1 Flavobacteriaceae bacterium | reverse complement strand
TGTTTATGGTGGTCGGCTTGCTTGCAGTGCATGCAGGTAGTTTCTTGATAAAGACTGATGTTCCGCTCCTCTTCTTTGAGACCTTATTTTTTTGGTTCTATAAGCGCTATGTAGAGCGTAAGCGCTGGCAAGAGGTCTTAGGTGTTTCAGTAGCCATTGCCGGAATGCTGCTCAGTAAGTACCACGGCGTATTAATTGTGTTTTTTACCCTTCTGTCTAACCCTAAGTTGGTGTTTAAGCCCTCTTTTTGGGGTATTGTTATTTTGAGCTTACTGCTCTTAAGCCCACATATTTATTGGCTTTACCTCAACGATTGGTCTAGTTTTGTCTTTCACCTCAACGATCGAGCTGATATTAGTTTTAAGACAGCTAATGTAGTGTCATACCTGCTATCACAACCCTTGGTTCTTGGGCCATTGGTGAGTATCCCCCTCTTTATAGCACTCTTCAAGAAAGGCGTCAAAAGCGATCTCAATCGCGCCCTTAAGTGGGTATTTTTTGGTGTGCTTATCTTCTTTTTATTTCAATCGTTTAAAGTGTTTATTCACAAACACTGGACCAGTGTAGTGCTCGTACCCTTAATGATTCTTGCATTTGAACCGCTTTCTAAATCGGCTGCTTTGGGGTTGTGGTTGAGGCGACTTAGTCGGTTTTCATTGTTCTTTTTCGTTTTATTTCGGGTCTACCTCAGTGTTGATTTTCTTCCGAAGTCGCTGAGCAATGAGCTTGAACCCCTTCATAATTGGGATAATTGGGCCCAAGAGTTAGACGCGTTATCTGAAGGCCACCCCATTGTATTTATTAACAGCTATGAAAACGCCTCTAGGTATCAGTTTTATTCGGGTAAGACTGCCCACACATTAAGCACCGTATACTTCAATAATACGCAGTTTGATTATTGGGATGGCGAACAAACCTTTAGAGACAAGAAGGTATTGGTGGTTCACCACAAAAGAAACCAAGACGGATTTAAGACCTATACGGCATCAAACAACGCGCGCATTTACTACCGATTTGTTGACCGATTTAGGGCATTCGATAAGTTGGCCGTTGCGGTTGAGCCGTTGGCTGATGGGCGATTTGCCTTGACTATTCACAACCCCTACAGTTTTGAGTTGCGTTCAGAATCAGCTAGTGAGGTTAAATTAAACGCTTATCTGCTAGAGGGAGAGCGTATAATTAAAGAGAAAACGGTTATTAATGCGTTAACACTGCAGCCAGGCCAGACGTTATTGGACACTCTTGACATAGATTTGAATGTGGCCGAAAATCGTTTTCATCTGCGCTTCGGGGTTCAGACTGAAGCGTTGCCTCCGACCATTAATAGCAATAGACTAACCCTAAGTGCTCGCTAATGCCTGTAAAAGACCGTAAACTTCAGCTCGAAGCCTTCTCACGTTTGTTAGATATCATGGATGACCTTCGTGAAAAATGTCCGTGGGACCGCAAGCAGACTTTTGAATCGTTGCGCACCCTGACTATCGAGGAGACTTACGAATTGTCTGACGCCATTGCCGATAATGACCTAGAAGAGGTGCGTAAAGAATTGGGAGACCTTTTGCTGCACATCGTCTTCTACGCCAAGCTAGGGGAAGAGGCAGGGGCTTTTGATGTAGCGGCTATTGCGAACGGAATTTGCGAAAAGTTGATTGTGCGCCATCCGCATATATACGCAGACGTCAAGGTGAGTAGTGAAGAAGACGTAAAGAAGAATTGGGAAAAGATAAAGCTTAAAGAGGGTAAGAGCTCGGTGCTCGAAGGTGTGCCAAGAGGGCTGTCATCGGTGATTAAGGCACAGCGCATTCAAGAAAAGGCCGCAGGCGTAGGATTTGAGTGGGAGAGAACCGCTGATGTGCTAGCTAAGGTGAAAGAAGAATGGGATGAGTTTGAGGTCGAAATAGCGCGTGACCATAAAGAACACATGGAGCAAGAGTTCGGAGACCTATTATTTTCAATGATCAATCTATCTCGGTTTCTGAATATTAATCCCGAGAATGCGCTAGAGCGCACCAATAAAAAATTTATAAAGCGTTTTCAATTTATCGAAGAGCAAGCGCGTGCTTCAAACAAGATGCTAGCAGATATGACTTTAGAGGAGATGGATGAACTTTGGAAAGCCGCAAAAAACCAATGATTACTTCTATAAAAAAGCATTTAGCCGAGGTTCCGTATAATATTAATCTCGCCGCTCCTGTAATTCTCGGAATGTTAGGTCACACCTTAGTGGCCTTTGCCGATAATATCATGGTAGGACGGTTAGGTCCGGCCGAGCTTGCAGCAGTTTCACTGGGAAATAGCTTCCTTTTTATCGCCATGTCAGTGGGGCTTGGTCTCTCAACAGCCATAACGCCACTTATTGCCGAGGCTGACGGGTTTAAGAAACAATTTGAGATAAAGAAGGTCTTTAAGCACGGAGTGCTGATCTGCGCTGTAGTAGGGCTAGTACTAACCGGTGTTGTCTTTCTCTCTGTGCCCTTGCTCTATCAAATGCAGCAGCCCGAAGAGGTATTGGTTTTTGCAGTACCCTTTTTGACTATAGTTGGGGTATCGTTGATTCCGCTCATGCTCTTTCAAGCTATAAAACAGCTTTGCGATGGGCTGTCTCGCACCCGTTTGCCCATGTACGCTTCTATCATAGGTAACCTTCTCAATGTGTTACTGAATTACCTATTAATCTTCGGAAACTTCGGCTTTCCAGAAATGGGGGTTGCAGGGGCCGCCTTAGGTACCTTGATTTCACGACTGGTCATGCTGTTGCTGCTGATCGCGTTCTTGAAGGGCTCCCCATTTTTTGCTCCTTTACTTTCGGATCTCAGATGGAGTGTAGTCAGCTGGAGATTCTCAAGACGCATTCTGGCTTTGGGATTACCCTCTTCGTTTCAAGTTTTCTTTGAAGTCACCCTGTTTACCTCGGCCATTTGGTTGAGTGGTATCTTAGGAACGCTGCATCAGGCAGCCAATCAAATCGCTCTCAATTTGGCCTCGATGACCTATATGGTGGGCATTGGTTTAAATGTGGCCGCGATGATTCGTGTGGGTAACCAGCGCGGTAAACGCGATTACAAGAGGTTAAATGAAGTAGCCCAGTCGATATTCTTTCTAACCCTTGTCATCGAACTCGTATTTGCCTTAGGCTTTCTAACGGCCAGAGAGGTGTTGCCGGCTTTGTATTTAGATGCGAATGACCCCTTAAATCGCACCGACAACTTATTTGTAATGGGCTTGGCGAGTGAACTCTTGTTATGGGCGGCTATTTTTCAAGTTTTTGATGGGCTTCAGGTGGTAATCATCGGAGCCTTAAGGGGTATGCAAGACGTTAATTTTACTGCCTATATTACATTTGTGGCCTATTGGATTATCGGATTTCCTGTATCCTATTACCTTGGATTACACACCGCCTTAGCTACTCAAGGCATATGGATTGGGCTTACCCTGGGGCTTACGGTCTCCGCCTTATTGTTGTACCTTCGATTTCAGTATTTATCCAAAACACACCGCATTCACTATGTCACTTCCTAGATTTTTATTGGCCGACAATTCTGATCATCCTGACACTGTTTTTGTTTTACATACCGAGTATCCGCGCTTTTTGCTCAACGTGGCTAACGATGAGGTTACTTGGTTTGAGTCGTTTGATGATGACGACATTTCAGATCTTGAAGAGGAGAGTGTAAAACTCATTGAAGAGGCCTTGACCTTTTACGATAAAGAGATCGAAGCATTTGATGCCTAATGCTTGAATGTATTCAACAGATTGATCGCTCTTTTTTAGTCTGGGTTCAAAGTTTTGGAACGCCTTTCTTAGATCGTTTCTGGCTTATTATTACCGAAAAAGAGAACAGTTTGCCCCTCTACTTGGTCATGCTCTTTTTGGCTCAGCGCTATTTGGGATGGAAGCGGTTTGGAATACTCGTTTTATTTACGGTGCTGTTGATCACCGTTTCTGATCAATGTACCAACGCCTTTAAGGACGGATTTATGCGCCTTAGACCCTGCCACGATCCTGAGCTTATGTCGCTACTTAGGCCACTCAATTACTGCGGGGGCATGTACAGTTTCTATTCGGGTCACGCTTCAAATGGGTTTGCTGCGGCCACCTTCTTTGCGCTCATCTTTATGAGGTTTCACCAGGCGTTTCGATGGTTGTTCTTTTGGGCTTTTCTTCTAGCCTTTAGTAGGGTTTATCTAGGAGTACACTATTTAAGCGATATTGTGGTAGGGACTGCCTTTGGGCTTTTCTGGGGATCTGTATTCGCATTTGCCTTTAACAAATGGATTCTTAAAACAGATGCGCATTCGTAAAATTCATTGGGCATTATGGTTACTTCTAGGTATGCTGTACCTAACGGCCTTGTTTATGCCCCTTATGGAAAACGACTCGGCCCAGTTTGCCGTGATGGCCATGAATATGGCCCAAGAAAACGATTACTGGCATCTGTATAAAAATGGAGTGGACTATCTCGACAAGCCCCATATGCATTATTGGCTTGCCGCCCTTAGTTTTGAGTTATTCGGATATACCCCTTGGGCCTATAGGCTTCCGGCTTTCTTGAGTTTGATGCTTGGAGCTTATTCATTATTTCGATTAGGTGACTTAGTGAAAAACAAATCGTATGGAGGTATTGCGGCTTTTGTTTTCTTATCGACTCAGGCTATGCTATTGGCCGCTTTTGATTTGAGAACCGATACGGTTTTGGTGTCTTTTGTGGCCTTTTCTCTTTGGAAGCTCTTGGCCTACGCTCACGCTCAGCGCTTGGCAGATATAGCAATAGCCGCCTTTGCCGCTGCCATAGCGTTCTCTACCAAAGGAATGCTTGCCGTGGTAGTGATCGGATTTGCTTTTTTGAGCTATATCTACCTCCAAAAATCGTGGAGAGTGCTATGGTCGTATAAAATCGTCCTCGGCCTACTCGTATTTTTTTTGAGTCTCAGCCCTGTACTCTATGCCTATTACCTGCAGTTTGATCTTCATCCCGAGAAAGTAATTCGCGGCGTTTCAGAGCGCAGCGGGGTGCGGTTTATTCTGTGGGATCAAAGTTTTGAGCGTCTAAGTGGAACGGGGCACGGTAAAAATTCAAACGGTTTTTTCTTTTTCTTTCACACGGTACTTTGGGTACTGCTTCCGTACACTTTTTACTTTGTAGCACAGGGATTTCGATTTTCGATTAACGCCCTGTCTGTAAGACTGAAGCCCATATGGTTCGCCTTTCTGGCACTTATTCCGTTGTTTTTGCTGATGAGCCTTTCGCAGTTTAAGCTTCCGCATTATTTAAACGTACTCATGCCCTTGTTTGCCCTTGTGATTGCTCACGGAGTGCAAGCCGTGCCTGTAGGGTTCTGGAGAAAATTGATCGCCTTTTCGAGCTTCTTGCTGGTTGGTGTATATTTTCTGGCTAGTGTGGCGGTTTTACTCGTTTTCTATCCCAATGTGTTCACTGTGCTTTTCGTTTCAGGGTCGTGGATACTGATAGGCTACCTTCAATTTAGCAAGAGAATCAGCCACTTCTATTTGATGCTTAGTTCGGCGTTTCTATTCAATTTACTCGGATTTTTTCATTTCTACCCCAATCTACTCGAGTATCAATCGGGATCAGTTCTTCACAAGCGCATTCCAACTAACGCGACACTGTATAATTACTCTGATGATTATGTATGGGCTCTTGATTTCAACCGAAAGAAATCTTCTGTGCCGCTGAGTCAAAATGAATTGAAGGCTTTGCCTAAGGCTTCATACGTCTATGTCGACCAGGCTCATTTGACTGAGTTTAAACGAGCTCATCCGTCGGCCGTAGAGCAGGCGAGTGCCTCACACTACCGAGTAACCAGGCTCAATTTTCGATTTTTGAATAGGTCGACTCGGAGTCAAGAATTAACGGTAAAGCGCATCCTATACGTTCCTTAGGTAGTTGTTTTGAAGGCGGGCTTAAAGTGATAGGGTAGGCCAAGGAGCGACACTAAGGCATTTATAGCAAAGAACAACACACTTAGCGCTACAGCCATCTCGGAATCGAGTTGAAGCCATTGCGCTCCGTAGAAGAAAGTAACCTCTCTAAGACCTATTCCGCCAATACTCAAGGGTAATACAGACAGCATAGACGAAACGGTAAAAATTAATAAAAAGGGCCAGGCATTTTCAAAGCTACCTAAGCCTAAGAGCAGTACGTATGCGGCAACAATTTGAATTGCCTGTAAGACAAACGAAAGGGCTGTTGTGGGGTAGAATACGCTTAGGGTATAACTAAACCAGATCCGATGAAAGGCGTAAAAGGCTAAGACGACCAATGGCGTCAAAACAATCGCGTAGCGCATCAAGGGTTGCACCGATTTTAATACGGGATCAATTGGCGCAGCGTATAGTCCGAAATAGAGGCTCGATATCAGCAGCGTTAATGCGGTAAGTGCAGTTAGGCCACTTAAACGATCTAGAAATAGGGCTGCCACGATCCGTTTTGTCTTTACCGGGAAGTGTCGCGAGAGTACATAGGCCTTGTAAGCGTCACCGCCGATTCCGCCAGGCAAAAACAAGTTGTAAAACATGCCCTGTAGGTAGAGCTTCCAATGCGTCAGTTGAGGAATGCTCAAATCGATTGATCTGAGGTAATGTTGTAGCCTTAGGTGCGAAAGCCATTTTGAACCTAGCACGAGAACAAAGGCGGCGATAAAGCTAATCAGGCTCGATTGCTTCAAGGTTTCCCACAGATTGGCCGCTCCCAATTTAGAAAACACCAAGTAGAGCAGTGCCGCGCTGACGACCACCTTAAGGGCTGTTTTTAGGCCTTGAGATAGCCGCTTATTCATATCGATTACTGCTTATAATCGGTTGCATTCCACACCCCTTTTAAGCGATACGGACGCTTATTTTGGGATTCGTAATAGGTTCTAATCAGCATCTCCATGACAATACCTATGGTGAACAACTGCACGCCTGCGAGAATAAACATCAGACCGAATATAAGAAGAGGGCGCTGCCCGATATCTTCGCCAAAATAAAATTTCTCCACTAAAAGCCATGCGTTGACCCCAAGCCCTATGAGTATAAGGAAGAATCCGAAGATGCCAAACAGGTGTATAGGGCGCTGCAAATACTTTCGAATAAACAGCAACAACATCATGTCAGCCACCACCTTAAAGACGCGTTCGAGCCCATATTTTGAAACGCCCGCATGGCGTGCGTGGTGACTTACAGGAACCTGTTTGATTTGGGCTCCCTCTAGAAAGGCGAGCAAGGTTATGAAGCGATGCATTTCTCCATAGAGATTTAGGTTTTTGGCTATATCTCTACTGAATACCTTCAGGGCGCATCCGTTGTCTTTAATAGACAAGCTGGTCACTTTGCGCACTAGAAAATTAGCCACCTTAGAGGGTACAGTCTTTAACCAACTGTCTTTTCTTTTTTGCCGAATTCCGGTTACCAGATCGTAATGCTCTTCAACCGCCACTTTTAACATACGCGGAATGTCACAGGGATCGTTTTGCAGGTCTCCATCCATTGTTATAATGTAGGCTCCGTGCGCGTAGTCAATGCCTGCGGCTAGCGCAAGGCTTTGTCCGTAATTCTTTTTCAGCTCTATCAGATGCACCAAGGGGTCTTTGAGCTGTTTGATGCGTTGAACGGTCTGATCTGTAGAAAAGTCATTTACAAATATGATTTCGTAACTGTAATCGACTAGGCTCTCGTGAATCTTTTGGGTTAATAGAGCGACATTGTCTTCTTCATTGTAGACCGGAATCACAATAGATAATAGCTCTGGGGTAACGATTTCAGGCTTAGTGCTCATGAGCGTCAGCTGTCTTTAATAGTTCGGGAAGGGCGGCCTTAAAGCGATTCAATCTAGGGATAGATACGCTTAAGATGTACGAATCGTACGGATGATTCTTCTCGTAATTTTGGTGGTAGGCCTCTGCTTCGTAGAATACATCAAATGGCTTTACTTCGGTTACTATGGGCTTATCGTAAACTCTGGATTCA
>JAURPW010000145.1:0-2668 GCA_030836435.1 Flavobacteriaceae bacterium | reverse complement strand
TCTCTACGCGTTTTCGATATTTTTCTTTTAGGATGTGCCATATCTTCCTTATTTAATAGTCTTTTATTTCAATAAATCTTTTAAAGCGTCCCATCTCGGGTCACTTTCGTTAGTTTCTTCTTTTTCCTCTACTATTTTCGGCTTGAGATCTTCAAGCTTATCAAGCAGTGGTGATTCTAATGATCCGTCTTCAACGCCTGGGTGTATTCGCTTCTGTGGAAGACTAAGCACCGTCATTTCATACAGATATTGTGCAACGTTGAACTGGTATTCGCCATGAGGTAAAACGAGAAGCTCGTCATCTTCATCATTGAACTCTTCCCCGAACTTGATTACTAGGTCGAGAGTGGGGTTTACCTCCATTTTAAACGGTTCGTTAGTAAGATCGCAGTTGACCTCAACCGTTCCTTTTCCTTTTACTGCGAGTTCCATCATTGTGCTACCCTTGGTAAGGATCGCCTGAACGTTTATCGCCGTGTTGCAAAACTCATTAAAACCAAAATGTTCAAAGAACGAATCATTAAGTTCATATTCAAACTCATGATTTCCCTGCTTGAGTCCTATAAAGGAAATGTCAAAATCCTTTAACTTCATGATTAGATGCTTTATAGAGCCCAAGTTAAGGCCTGCAAATATAGAACTAATTTAGGAATTTCAAAGCGCCTTACCTAGACGAATTTTTGTCTTCTTTTTTCCTTTCTCTCCTGAACCTTAAGCACATCCGAGCTCATTTCAGTATAATCTTGTCGTGAACGAAACACATCGACAGCAGTGAATACGGCCTCCTTGAACGAGCTTTCGTCAGCAATTCCTTTTCCTGCGATCTCATATGCGGTACCATGGTCGGGAGAAGTTCTGACCTTCGAAAGGCCAGCGGTATAGTTTACACCCTTTCCAAAAGACAGGGTCTTAAAAGGAACCAAGCCCTGGTCGTGATAGGCAGCTAAAACCGCGTCAAACTGACTGTAACTGTTCGACCCGAAGAATCCATCTGCTGCAAAGGGCCCAAAAACAAGGTGACCTTCTTCAAACAATTCAACAACTGCAGGTTTCATAATTTTTTCGTCTTCTTCACCAATAGTTCCGTTGTCACCACTGTGGGGGTTGATTCCCAATAATGCAATTTTGGGTCGTATAATCCCGAAATCTTCTCGTAAAGACTTCATCATTGTAGCAACTTTCGAGCGGATCAACTTTGTAGTTATAGCGTCGCTTACTTTTGATACTGCAATGTGATCGGTGAGGAGACCTACTCGTAAATGGCCTGAAACCATAAACATCAAAGCTTCAGCGCCGAGTTCTTTTGCTAAATAATCAGTGTGACCCGGAAAGCTAAATGTTTCTGACTGTATATTGCTCTTGTTGATTGGCGCGGTCACCAATACATCTATTTGGCCGTCTTTGAGTGCCTTGGTTGCCGACTCTAGGGAAGCTACAGCTAATTTTCCGGCCTCAGGAGTGTTTTGTCCGAAGGCCAAATCAAATTCAGTATCGAAAGCTTGGTAAACATTGATCTTGCCCGCCTCTATTCGACTCAAATCTTTAATCCCATGAAATTTTATATCCAATTTCAGCTCGCTGACCTGGCTTGACATTGTTTTGTTAGAGGCAAAGAAGATCGGGGTGCAATTGCTTAGCATCCGCGAGTCAAGAAAGGTTTTTAGGGCTACTTCACAGCCTATGCCGTTTAGATCGCCAACAGAAATCCCTATTTTTACCGTGTCGTTTGCTTTCATAGATGAACTATTGAAGAAACGAAGTTACTGAAATTTATACCGCAGTATGTTTACAGGAATTATAGAAACCTTAGCTAAAGTTGTTGCTGCTGAGAGAGAAGGTACTAACCTTCATTTAACCCTTGAGAGTGATCTAACTAACGAGTTAAAAATCGATCAAAGTCTGGCGCATAACGGGGTGTGTTTAACTGTAGTCAAAATTGATGGCTCGAAATATACAGTGACAGCGATCGAGGAGACCCTGTTAAAATCAGCTGTCGGCGAACTTGAGGTTGGTAGTGTTGTGAATCTTGAGCGAGCGATGCAAATGGGCGCACGACTTGACGGGCATATTGTTCAAGGCCATGTAGACACCACCGCTACCTGTACTGAGGTTATCAATAAAGACGGCAGTTGGATCTTTTCATTTGAATACCCGTCAAACCCAGAACACATCACTATCGAAAAGGGCTCCATAACCGTAGACGGCACCTCACTAACGGTAGTCAATTCTAGAGAAAATAGTTTTAGTGTCGCTATTATTCCTTACACCTATGAGCACACTCGATTCAATAGCTATCAAGTCGGCACAAAAGTGAATCTAGAGTTTGATCTGGTGGGCAAATACATCGCCAAACTACACGCTAGGCAGCAATAGTTTATTTCTTCAAGTTTTTTCTAAGTACTAGCCCTGCCGCTACAGCAATAGCTAAGAGAATTAGTGCCGATAGGGTCTCCCCGTAAAGTGCTTTTCCAACCGCAAATAGCAATCCATAAACAAGAACACAGCCCAAAAGCATTGACTTAATTCCTGAGCTCAAATAGGTAGATTCACTCTTGCCTCCAAACTTTTTCCAGCCTGCTCCTGAAAGGTCAAGGGATTTGACAAATCCTTCTAACAATACTCTGTCCTCTGCGGGAGTTAAAAAGGTGACGGCTAGCCAAACGATCGT
>JAURPW010000144.1:0-7036 GCA_030836435.1 Flavobacteriaceae bacterium | reverse complement strand
TCACGACGACAGCGGCCACTACATAGTTGAAAAAGAGGGTGTTTCTCTAGTGAAGTATCACGAAAAAATATACGAGCTCAACCAAGGAGAAGATCAGCTTTCTTTCGATGCCGATCATCATCCAGAAAACGCCCATGCCGTCCTCGATCTGTCCATCACCAAAAGCGTCTTCGGATTTCTATTGGTCTCGTTGTTGCTACTTTTCGGTTTTAGATCTCTGGCCAATCAGTATAAAAAACGTTCTATTCCTGTAGGCCTCGGCCGCGTGTTAGAACCTTTAGTGCTCTATGTAAGAGACGAGATCGCCAGACCGAACATCGGCGAGAAGCACTACAAGCGTTTTACGGGTTTCTTGTTAACGGTGTTTTTCTTCATTTGGGCTTCGAACCTTTTGGGGCTTACTCCGCTAGGCTTTAACATTACGGGTCAACTTGCGGTGACCTTCACCCTGGCCTTGTTCACCTACGTTATAACGCAGTTCAGCGGAAATAAAGACTACTGGAAGCACATCTTCTGGATGCCCGGAGTTCCGGCTCTAATGAAGGTGATTTTGGCTCCTATTGAACTTTTGGGAACCATAACCAAGCCCTTTTCGCTGATGATTCGTTTGTTCGCCAATATCTCTGCCGGACACATCGTGGTAATGAGCCTAATTTCAATTGCAATTATTATGAAGAGCAGCATGGGAGTGGTTGGCGCTACCGCCCTGTCTTTTGCCCTGTCGTTCTTTTTAACACTTATAGAATTATTAGTGGCGTTTTTGCAGGCCTATATCTTTACCATGCTTTCGGCATTGTTTATAGGTATGGCCGTTCAAGAACACGATCACCACTAGAAACGCTAATTAATGTTTAATCTTTAGTTTTTTAATTATGACAATTCCAAATTTAGTAGGTGCCGGATTAATTGTAATAGGTGCTGGTATTGGTCTTGGCCAAATCGGTGGAAGAGCGATGGAAGGTATTGCTCGTCAACCTGAGGCTACCGGAAAAATCCAGACAGCTATGATTATTATCGCTGCATTATTGGAAGGTTTGGCTTTTGGAGCCCTTTTCTTAGGAAAATAAACCTTAAAAAGAGAAGCTAACGGGCGCAGCGGTTGGCTGCGCCCGTTAGCCTATCAAAAAGCATTAAACTATGGAACAGTTAATAAACGATTTTTCTCCAGGCTTGTTTATCATGCAGAGCATCTTGATGCTCGTCGTGATTTTTATAATGGTGAAGTTTGCGTGGAAGCCTATAGTATCTTCACTTGACGAAAGAGAAGAGGGAATTAAAAAGGCCCTAGAGTCTGCTGAGCTAGCTAAAGCTGAAATGCAGAATATTTCATCTGCCAACGAGCAGCTCATGAAAGAGGCTAGAGAAGAGCGCGAGCAGCTCATGAAAGAGGCTAGAGATACCAAAGCCAAGCTGATTGCAGACGCCGAAGAGGCGGCTCAAGAAGAAAGCGCAAAGATCATTGCCAAGGCAAAAGTGTCTATCGAGCTTGAAAAGAAAGAGGCCTTAGCCCAAATCAAAAGAGAAGCGGCGCAGTTGTCTGTGGCCCTGGCAGAGAAAATTTTGAAAGACGAGCTATCGTCAGCTTCAAAGAATGCCGATCATATTGAAAAATTACTCAAAGAGGTTTCTCTTAAGTCTTAATCACTGATGAAACAATCCAGAGCATCTATACGGTATGCCAAAGCGTATTTGGAAGTGGCAAACGATCGAAACAGTTTAGATCGGGCTGCTGCCGACATGCTTGCCATTCAAGAAACCGTAGCTGCCTCTAAAGAACTTTCTGGGGTGCTTGAAAACCCCATGACCAGTCCAATTCTCAAGAAGTCTATTCTTGACGAACTGTTCAAAGACCTCAGCGAGGCGACCAAAGACCTCATCAGAGTGCTCTCAGAAAATGACCGACTTGAATTGCTTGATGATATAGCCGAGCGCTTTGTTGGTCTGCTTGCCAAGCACAGAGGTCAGGTGAGAGTAACCTTGGTGATCGCTTCGGCAGATCAGCAAGATGCCTTAGAAAAGACCGTGCTCAACCTGTTAAAAGAACAGGGGTACGCCAATGTAATTCTCAAGGTTGAGCTAGATCCTGAGCTTATAGGCGGATTCGTACTGAAGCTCGACGACTTGCTTTACGACGCAAGCGTAGCCGGAAAAATTAAACGTGTAAAAAAAGAATTTTCAAACAGTCTATAACATGTCAGACCTTAAAGCAGCTGAAGTATCAGCGATTCTAAAAAAACAAATAGAGGGCTTCGATTCGAGCGCTTCACTAGACGAGGTAGGAACGGTATTGGCCGTGGGTGATGGTATTGCCCGTGTTTACGGTCTTTCTAATGCCCAGTACGGAGAGTTGGTTGAGTTCGATGGCGGATTAGAGGGAATCGTTCTTAACCTTGAAGAAGACAACGTTGGAGTCGTGCTATTGGGCCACTCAAAAGTAGTTGGAGAAGGTTCAATCGTAAAACGAACTCAGCGCATCGCCTCCCTTAAAGTAGGTGAAGGAGTAGTCGGACGTGTTTTAGACACGCTCGGAAATCCAATTGACGGAAAAGGAGCGATTGAAGGCCACTTATACGAGATGCCGCTTGAGCGTAAAGCACCTGGTGTTATTTACCGTCAACCGGTTAACGAGCCGCTTCAAACGGGAATCAAGTCGATTGACGCCATGATTCCAGTCGGAAGAGGCCAAAGAGAGCTCGTTATTGGAGACCGTCAAACCGGAAAAACGACGGTTTGTATCGACACCATCCTCAATCAAAAAGAATTTTACGACGCTGGTCAGCCAGTTTACTGTATATACGTGGCCATTGGTCAAAAGGCTTCTACAGTTGCTGCAATTGCCAAGACACTTGAAGATAAAGGAGCCCTGGCGTATACGACCATCGTGGCTGCTAATGCCTCTGACCCAGCACCTATGCAGGTTTACGCTCCGTTTGCAGGGGCTGCCATCGGAGAATATTTTAGAGATACTGGTCGTCCGGCGCTAATTGTTTACGATGACTTATCAAAACAAGCGGTAGCCTATAGAGAGGTTTCACTTTTGCTAAGACGTCCTCCGGGGCGCGAGGCCTATCCAGGAGACGTGTTCTACCTTCACTCTAGACTTCTTGAGCGCGCAGCTAAAGTTATTGCTGATGACGCCATTGCCCAGTCGATGAATGACCTTCCGGAGTCTATCAAGCACTTGGTAAAAGGAGGCGGATCGCTCACGGCTCTTCCGATCATTGAAACTCAAGCGGGAGACGTTTCGGCCTATATTCCGACCAACGTGATTTCTATCACTGACGGACAGATCTTCTTAGAGCAAGACCTGTTCAACCAAGGGGTTCGCCCCGCCATCAACGTGGGTATTTCGGTATCTCGCGTTGGAGGATCTGCACAGATTAAGTCGATGAAGAAAGTGGCCGGAACGCTAAAGCTCGACCAAGCGCAGTTTAGAGAACTAGAGGCGTTCGCAAAATTCGGATCTGACCTTGATGCAGCAACCCTTAATGTAATTGAAAAGGGTAGACGCAATGTGGAGATTTTGAAGCAGGCACAGAACGATCCGTATACGGTAGAGGCTCAAGTTGCTATCATCTATGCAGGGTCGAAAAACTTGCTAAGAGACGTTCCTGTTTCCAACGTAAAGGCCTTTGAGTCTGATTATATTGAAACCTTAAGACTGAATCACTCAGAGACCCTGGCGGCATTAAAAGCCGGATCATTGACCGATGAAGTTATCGAAACCCTTACCCAAGTAGCGGCTGAGGTTTCTAAGCGTCACAAGAACTAAAAGTTAAGCAGAATGGCTAATCTCAAAGAAATACGCAATCGCATTGCTTCGGTTTCTTCTACCATGCAGATCACCAGTGCCATGAAAATGGTGTCGGCTGCTAAGCTGAAGAAAGCTCAAGACGCTATTTTAGCCATGCGCCCGTATTCTGAAAGACTATCTGAGCTTCTGGGCAGACTGAGTGCTAGCCTAGGAGAAGATGTAGAGAACCACTATGCCGAGAAAAGACCAGTAAAAAAGGTTCTTTTGGTAGTAATCAGCTCAAATCGAGGACTTTGTGGAGCCTTTAATTCGAATGTGATCAAGGCTGCTCGCCTAGCGATAGCGGCATCGAGACCATCTGCAGAGGTTTCGGTAATCAGCATAGGTCGAAAAGCTAAAGACGCCCTCAAGAATAGCGGAACGCTTCTCGCCGATCACAGCAGTCTATTTGACGAGCTGTCTTATGAGAATGCAACCGCAATAATGGAACCTATCATCGCTTCATTTACCGCCAAGGAATACGATGAAGTGAGGGTGATCTACAATTCATTTAAGAACGCCGCCACTCAGGTCGTTAAAGATGAACTGTTGCTGCCCCTAGTTCAAGAGGCCTCCACCTCGGCCGGTTCTGACGACTACATTTACGAGCCTACCGCCGAAGAAATGGTAAATGAACTCATTCCTAAAGCGCTGAAGGTTCAGTTTTTCAAAGCCATTAGAGACTCGTTTGCCAGTGAGCACGGAGCGCGAATGACGGCGATGCACAAGGCGACTGACAACGCCAAAGAGCTTCGAGATCAATTGAAATTGACCTACAATAAGGCTCGTCAAGCGGCTATCACCAACGAGATATTGGAAATTGTGGGTGGGGCCGAAGCACTCAACGACTAGGCAACTTGTGCGTGGTGGCTATCTATGCCTATCTTTAGACAAGATGTCTTTTCCATGACTAAGCAAACCCTATCCCTCACCTTAACGCTCTGCCTTTTTCTGGGCTCATGCAGACTTCTTTCAGCGGGCCAATCTGACGTACGTAACAATCTAGCTATTGAATCGTATAGTATTAAGAAGGAGGTCTCGGGTAAGCCATCTAGCCAGCATCGTTATGTGATACGCATACAGTTGAGCCAGTCGCAGGAGTATAGGAATGCATTAATGGCCCTTTTTGATGATAGCTATAGCGCAGAAATGACGACCCACGAAAATGGCGCCTACAGTCTAGAAACTACCCATGCACTTGATCAGAAGTCAATGCTTCGGTTTTACGTTAAAGGGTCTAAAGATACCTTGCGCTTAGACCCTCCATTAACTATAAAGTCCGAATTGAGACAATAAAGACACCATGAGTGCAGTTAAGCGTTTAGGGGCTCAGATTTTTGTTTACGGATTGGCCACCGTGCTGCCCAGAGCGCTCTCTTTTTTGCTCTTACCGCTATACACCAGCGTATTTAAAGAAGCCTCGGGTTACGGCGAGTACATTTTTATCTATTCTTGGATTGCCCTTTTTAATGTGCTGCTCACCTATGGAATGGAGACCTCCTTCTTTCGCTACTTTCATGACAAGAAGTTAGATCAAGACAGGGTGGTGTCAACGGGTCTTTGGTCGTTGGTACTGAGCTCTCTGAGTTTTTGGGCGCTTGCTAGCGCATTCAACGATCAATTAGCGGAGCTCATAGGCATTCGGCCCGAATTCATTCAAAAAACGGTGATTATATTGGTTCTAGACGCACTAGTAGTGGTCCCGTTCGCTCTGCTCAGAGCCCAAGAGAAGCCTGTGCGCTATGCGGCCATTAAGGCGCTAAACATTCTAGTGAATGTCGCATTCAACATATACTTTTTGCTGTTCTCTCATAAGCAGTTTCTGGGGCGAGAGATAGACGCTATTTTTTTGGCCAACATAATCGCAAGCGCATCTACACTTCTTTGGTTTTTGCCCGCTTACGCCAGACACCGACTTGTTTTTGACCTTTCTATTTGGCGAAAAATGTTGCGCTATGGCCTTCCTGTGATGCTTGCCGGATTTGCCTTTATCATTAACGAGGTTTTTGACAAAATACTGCTAACGCGTCTTGACTCTGCTCGTGCGGCAGGGATATATGGGGCTTGCTACAAGCTCAGCGTGTTTATGACTTTGTTCGCCACTGCCTTTAGAATGGGAGTTGAGCCCTTTTTCTTTAGGCAATCTACCGAAGAAAATCGAGAGACTCAGTACGCTCAGGTCACCTACTATTTTGTGGTTCTGGGAAGCGTATTGTTTTTATCTGTGGTTGTATTCTTGCGTCCGCTTGCTGAACTATTTATTAGAGACGCGGCCTATCTTGAGGGGCTTCAGGTGGTTCCGTGGGTGCTTATGGGAGCCCTGTTTTTAGGGGTTTATCACAATCTTTCGGTTTGGTATAAGCTCAAAGACAAGACCCATATCGGAGCCATTATTTCGGGAATTGGCGCGGCGGTCACTTTGTTGATGAACCTAGTGCTTATCCCTAAAATCGGATACATGGCCTCCGCTTTGGCCACCTTTTCGGCTTACCTGCTTATGATGTGCTTGTCATTTTTCTGGGGCAGAAGGGTTTACTTTATTCCCTACCGCGTTACGCCTATGTTGGTGTATGTGTTGGTTTCAGCTTTTTTAGCCTACCTCTCATTTGATCTTTTTGAAGCGAATTGGGCGCTTAAGCTCTCGCTGCTTCTCGTATTTATTAGCTTTGTGATATTTCGCGAATACAAAGACCTAAAAGCGCTATTAACACCTTCAAAACGATGATTCCAATTAAGATTATAAACAAATCGGAGCATGAGCTTCCGTCTTATCAAACTACTGCATCAGCAGGAATGGACCTTAGGGCTAACAACGAAGACCCTATAGTGTTGAAGCCCCTTGAGCGGGCAATTATACCGACCGGTATATATATTGAGCTCCCTGTTGGATACGAGGCCCAGATTCGTCCAAGAAGCGGATTGGCTGCCAAGAAAGGCATCTCTTTGGTCAATAGCCCGGGAACCATAGACGCTGATTACAGAGGCGAAATTGGTGTCATCTTGGTCAATTTGTCAAATGAGCCGTTTACAGTAGAAAAGGGAGAGCGTATTGCTCAAATGGTAATCGCTAAGCACGAGCAGGCCGAATGGGTTCTGGTTGACGAGTTGGGTGAGAGCGAAAGAGGCGCTGGCGGATTCGGCAGCACCGGAGTAAAATAGAGCTATGAAGATAATTGTACCGATGGCGGGCAGAGGCTCCCGTTTAAGACCTCACACATTAACGGTTCCGAAACCGTTGGTTTC
>JAURPW010000143.1:0-7076 GCA_030836435.1 Flavobacteriaceae bacterium | reverse complement strand
GATGGCTTTAGCGTCTTCAAGATTTTTAGGAACCCAGATGCGCCCGTCGTTTCTCAGTGACTCAGACATGAGCGTGAGCTTAGACTGATGGTCTCCTGAAACGGGAATACAGGTGGGATGAATTTGAGTGAAGCAGGGGTTGGCAAAGTAGGCGCCTCTGCGGTGCGCCCGCCATGCGGCCATCACGTTGGCCCCCATGCAATAGGTAGATAAAAAGAACACGTTTCCGTATCCGCCGGTGGCGAGTACCACGGCGTGTGCACCGTGTCTTTCGATTTCTCCGCTCACTAGGTTGCGTGCGATGATTCCTCGGGCTTTGCCGTCAACCAAAACCAAATCCATCATCTCGTGACGGGTGTACGATTTTATTTTGCCGCGCTGAATCTGGCGATTCATCGCTGAATAGGCCCCTAAGAGCAGCTGTTGACCTGTTTGTCCTTTGGCATAAAAAGTTCGCGATACCTGAACGCCTCCGAAAGAACGGTTGTCGAGTAGCCCTCCGTATTCGCGGGCAAACGGAACACCTTGCGCCACACACTGGTCAATAATATTGGTAGACACCTCTGCCAAGCGGTGCACGTTGGCCTCTCTTGAGCGGTAGTCTCCTCCTTTGATGGTATCGTAGAATAAGCGGTATACCGAGTCGCCGTCTCCTTGGTAGTTCTTGGCGGCATTAACCCCTCCTTGAGCGGCAATAGAGTGCGCGCGTCTTGGAGAATCTTGGTAACAGAAGGTCTTCACGTTGTAACCTAGCTCGGCCAGGGTGGCAGAGGCTGAAGCTCCGGCTAGGCCGGTTCCGATTACAATGACATCAATATTTCTCTTGTTCGCCGGGTTTACCAGGCTAATATCGTTTTTGTGCTTGCTCCACTTCTCGGCTAAGGGGCCCTTAGGAACTTTTGAATCGAGTGTAGCCATGTTATTGAAGAGGATTTAAATGGTGAAACAATGCGATGAAAATAAAGCCAGCCGGAACCGCTATCGAGAAAATCTTTGCGAAGGCCTGAATGGCTTTTCCGTATTTATTATCTAAACCTATGGTCTGCATAGAAGAGGCAAATCCGTGATAGAGGTGCATCGCAAGCAGAATAAAAGAAACACTGTAGATCAGCGTTCTGCCTAATGTGGCGAATTTAGCTACGGTGAAGGCATGATAGCGTTCGGTGTCAACGGGTAGCTGTTCTACGTACTTATACTCCATCTCGTGCAACCAAAAATCGTACATGTGAAGCCCGATGAATGCCAGCACTACGGCCCCAGAGATGATCATGTTTCTCGAGATCCAGCTGCTGTTGGTACCGCTGCCTTTTACGGCATAGCCCTGAGATCCGCGCGCAGCGCGGTTCTGAACTTCAAGGACAAACCCCATCACAAAATGAACGATCACCCCAGCAATTAAAATAGGCTGCATGACGAGCTGAACAATTTTGTTGTAGCCCATGAAGTGAGACCATTCATTGTACAATTCGACTGAAAAAACCGAAGCCAAATTGATGGCGAGGTGAAGCGATAAGAACGTGATCAGAAACAGCCCAGACAAGGCCATTACTAGCTTACGCAACAACGAAGAACTTAGCATGTGAGTGTCGTTTACCTATAGTGATTTAACGGCACAAAATTACACCTCAAACGCCTATTCTGCAACGAAGAGCGGCGCAATAAAGCGCCGCTTTCTTATTTAAACTAATTCTTGATTATTCGACGGTGAATGTAGCTGTGCTCTGGCCCTTATTGCCCGTAAGTACTAGGCTGTACTCGCCTTTAGGCAGGTAATACGAGCCATTTTTTGAAGGCTTAAAGGCCTCGCGTGATTTTTTTGGCAATTTTTCAAGCAGCGCTTGGTCTATCTCGATCGAATAATCAACTGCGTTAAATCCTGAATGGGCTTTTTCTGACAGGCGATACAGTTCGCGCCCCTCATAAAGTACCGACAAGCTAACGGGCTGATCTGTGGCCGAGTAGTAAGACAGGCTTATTTTTGGAGTGTAGGCCAATTCAAACAGCGCCCGTGAGCTTCCCCAGCGTGAACTGTAACGCACTTTCTCAGGCGCAAAAAGGTGCACAGACTGGCTCAATAGGCTCTTGCTGGCCTGCTGAAGTGCTTCGATTGAAGCGGTGTAAATGCTGCGTCCGTGTGTTCCGACTACCAGGTGCTTAGCCTCTTTTTGAATCTTTAGGTCGTGAACAGCTACGGGCACTAATCCTTGGTCAAGAAGGCTCCAAGAAGCCCCGCGATCAAGGCTTACATAAAGGCCGTTGTCAAGCCCTGCGAAAAGCAGGTTTTCGTTAACAGGGTCTTCCACGATCACATTAACCGACGACTGTGGCAGATCAGTGGAGATATTCTTCCAGCTCGCACCGTAGTCTTCGCTCACAAAAACATAAGGAGTGAAATCGTCGTTTCGGTAGGCGTTGAGTGTAGCATATACGCGCTCTTTTTTGTGTGAAGAGGCGGCTACGCGGCTGACCCATAGGTCTTTTGGCAGGGCGTCAGAGATGCGACTGAAGCTGTGCCCGCCATCTTTTGACAGGTGTATAAGGCCATCGTCGCTTCCGGTATAGATCAGGCCAAATTCGAATGCAGATTCGCTAATGGTCGTTAGGGTTCCGAAGGCCACGTTGCCCTTTCGTCCGCCCTGAGTAAGGTCTTCAGATAGGGTCTGCCAATTGGCGCCCTGGTCTAGAGAGCGGTGCAGCTTGTTGCTGCCCATATACAGCACATCGGGGTGGTGCTTAGATAGTAAAATGGGGGTTTGCCAGTTGAAGCGATAGGGTGCCTCACCTAAGGTGTGTTTGGGGGTAATGTAGGTGCGCTTTCCGCTTTTTTGGTCTATGCGGTAGTAGTTTCCAAACTGAAAGCCGGTGTATACCACTTGGGCGCCGCGCGGATCTACCTCTACCTGCATTCCGTCTCCGCCCAGCAATTCTTGCCAGGGGTTCAGGCCGGTGGCGAGCCATTCGCTGCTCTCTCTGCTGCTGTGCTTGGCCTTCCAAACGCCGTTATCTTGAAGACCTCCATAGATGTTATAGGGCGACTGGTTGTCGACTTGAATCGCGTAGAATTGACCCACGGCTGGGCTATTGTTTTTGGTCCAGTTGGCTCCGTCGTCGTAGCTGATGTTGATGCCTCCGTCGTTTCCATTGATCAGGTGGCCCGGCCTTTTCGGATTGATCCACAGGGCGTGGTGGTCGGCGTGCACGTTGCGTTTGTCAATTGAACTAAAGGTTTTTCCGCCGTCTTTTGATTGAATGAGCGGAACTCCGGCTAGGTAAATCACCTCGCTATCGTTAGGGTCTACACGCACCTGGGCAAAATAGTAGCCGTAGCTGTAAAAGAGGCCGTCTATGTATTCTTCGTGAGTGCGTTTCCAGCTTTTTCCGGCATCATCACTTCGGTAGACCTCGGCTCCGATCACGGGGGTGTCAAAGAGCATGGCGTTGGCGTCTTCGAGGTAGGTGGCCAAATCTTTAGGAACCACAAGACCGTCTCTAACTAGCTGCTTCACGTTCTCGGCACGGTATTTTTCTTGAAATCCGTTTGTCTTTAAATAGTCGTTGAGGGCTTTGTTGTCTAGCTTGAGCAGCTCGTCGGCACTCATGCGCTTGAAATCGTCTTTAACTAGACCCTCGTTTTCTTCTTTGGCCTCAGCCGAGCGTCTGGCCTGATTGTCAAGCACCGCGTAAATCGTTTGGTCGTCAAAGACGGCCAGCCCTATGCGGCCTACGCCTTGACCCTGCGGAAACCCACTCGCCTCAGTGCTGATCTTTTGCCAGGTTTGTCCGGCATCAATACTCTTGTAGATGGCTGAATTTGGGCCGCTTCCTTCAAAATTCCAGGCCTTTCTGTCGCGCTGCCAGCTGGCCGCGTACTGGGTGTTGAAGTTGTTGGGGTCGTGAGCGAGATCGATTACTCCGGTATCTTCATTGATGAAAAGGGTTTGTTGCCAGCTGCTGCCTCCGTCGGTAGAACGGTAAATGCCGCGCTGGGCGTTGGGGGTGTAGAGGTGTCCGAGCACCCCAACTATTACGTGGTCAGGATTAGACGGATCGACCAAAATGCGTCCGATATGGTGGCTGTCTTCTAGACCCAAGAACGTCCAGTCTTTGCCGTTGTTGTTGGTTTTGTAAAGCCCGATTCCGGCATAAGAAGAGCGCGAAGAGTTGTTTTCTCCGGTTCCCACGTATAAGGTTCTACTGGGCCAATGCATGGCTATTTCACCCAGGTTTTGCGTAGGGGCATTGTCAAAAATGGGGGTAAACGAGGTGCCGTTGTCGGTGGTGTGCCAAAGCCCGCCCGAGGCGTAGGCCACATAGAATTCGGTCGGATCTTCGGGGTTTACTTCAAGGTCAACCACACGTCCGCTCATTACGCTGGGGCCTACAGACTCAAATTGAATGGCCTCAAAATGGCCTTGAGCTGAGCTAAAAACATAAGAGCATACAGAAATAAATAGCAGTAAGTGTCTGATCGTTTTCATTTTTGGGTAGCTTATATTCGCTTTATTAACGCGTTAACATTCATAAATATAACAATGAAACGATCTTTATCACTAACCTTAGCGGTTGTCGGCCTTATTATTTCTGCCTGTTCGAGTTCGAGTGCAGATGAGCCGAAGCAGCCCAACGAATCGCTGAGCAGTTCCGAAGAGCAGCTTGTCGCGCCTACTTACGAGTTGGTTTGGGGTGACGAATTCGATTATGAGGGTACCCCGACGGCCGATAAGTGGCACTTTCAAATAGAGCCGATCACCGATAGCGGATGGGCCAACAACGAACTGCAACACTATACCAATCGACTTGATAACGCCCTGGTTAGCGACGGAACGCTTAAGATCATCGCCAAGAGAGAAGACTATACCTATGCGGGAATGAGCAAAGAATTTACCTCGGCCCGTTTGAATGCCAAGTTTGATTTTACCTACGGAAAGGTAGAGGTGCGTGCTAAGCTTCCGGCCGCCGCGGGCACCTGGCCGGCCATCTGGACCCTGGGCTCTAACATTGACGAAAAGGGCAATTATTTTGGCGACTCTAGAGGAAGCGTCGGATGGCCTCACTGCGGAGAGATCGACATCATGGAGCAGTACGGAAGCAACAAGAACGAAACGCTGGGCACCTTTCACTGGCACGATACGGGCACCAATGCCTATGCGAGTTACGGCCTTAAAAAATCTATTTCGGGGCTAACCGAAAACTTTCACAACTACGTGCTCGTTTGGGATGCTGATCGCATTGACATTTATGTAGACGAGACACTAGTGGTGCGCATGAACAATACCCAAAATGTGCCATTTGACAATCCGCATTACTTACTGCTGAACGTGGCGATGGGCGGATCTTTGGGCGGAACAGTGCCTACCTCATTCGAGCAAGACCAAATGGAGATCGATTACGTTAGAATTTACCAACTCAAGAACTAGATGAAGTACCACGCCTTACCATCGGCCCTATTTGTGAAGAACCGGAGCAAGTTTGCGGCTCAGATGAAGCCCAAGAGCCTTGCTGTGTTTAACTCAAACGACCTCTATCCCATTGGCGCCGACGCCAGCATGCCCTTTGAACAGCACAGAGACCTGTTTTACTTGAGCGGAGTGGATCAAGAAGAGAGCATTCTACTGCTCTTTCCGGAAGCCATTAATCCGAAACACCGAGAAGTGCTTTTTGTGCGCGAAACTAACGACCACATTGCGGTTTGGGAGGGCCCTAAACTCAGCAAGGCCGAAGCCACCGAGGTGTCTGGAATTCAAACGGTCTATTGGACCCGGCAGTTCGACGCCGTTTTTGCGGATCTCATGAGCGAGGCCGAAACCATTTACTTCAACACCAACGAGCATTACCGACAGTCGGTAGAAACCGAGACCCGTGAAGACCGCTTCATCAAGAAAACCAAAGCCCAGTTTCCCGCTCATCAGGTGGCCAAAAGTTTTCCGATTCTCAACGCCCTCAGAGGTGTCAAAGAGCCTGAAGAGGTTGAACTCATTGCCCGAGCCTGTGAAATCACTGAAAAGGGCTTTAGAAGGCTACTGAGCTTTGTGAAGCCGGGAGTTTGGGAATACGAAATCGAGGCCGAATTGCTGCATGAGTTTGTGCGCAATCGCTCTAAAGGGTTCGCCTACACCCCCATAATTGCCTCTGGGGCCTCAGCCAATATTCTGCACTACATTGAGAACAACCGTCAGTGTCAGTCTGGCGATCTTTTGCTGATGGATGTCGCCGCTGAATACGCCAACTATTCAAGCGATATGACCCGAACTATTCCGGTCAGCGGACGATTCAGCGCGCGTCAAAAAGAGGTTTACCAAGCGGTGCTAAAGGTAAAAAACGAGGCAACCGCCATGCTCACCCCCGGAATTCTTTGGGCCGAACACCACAAAGAAGTAGGTAAAGTCATGACCTCAGCGCTTTTAGACCTAGGGCTGCTAGACAAGGCAGACGTGCAGGCACAGAGCGAAGATTTTCCTGCGTTTAAGCGATACTTTATGCACGGCACCTGCCACCACCTGGGCCTAAACACCCACGATTATGGCCTTCTTAAAACACCTATACAGGCGAATATGGTTTTCACCGTTGAGCCGGGTATTTACATACCCCAAGAGGGCTTTGGAATACGCTTAGAAGACAATGTGGTGGTTCAGCCTTCTGGGGCACCTGTAAATCTTATGGGCAACATTCCTATTGAGGCTGATGAGATTGAAGAACTGATGAACGCGTAACGGCTTTCAGTTCATAAAATCCAGCTTTATACAACATATACCGATCGGTATAATACCAATTGGTTTAGAGGCCTAAAAGAACACGGGTTTTTGCCGATTGGCTTAAAAAGAGGTCCAGCCTTGGGCCTTGAGTTCGGCCAATTCTCCTGAGCGCAGCACTAGCTGTGCCCCAGATGCTTTCTCGGTCATGTGTCCGATGACGGTTAGATTGGGGTTGCCTTTGATCTTTAAAAAATCGTCTTGTTTTACGGTAAACAGTAGCTCGTAATCTTCGCCTCCACTGAGCACAGCTACCGTGGGGTTGAGGTTAAATTCATCGCAGGCGCTTATGACGGTAGGGTCTATGGGCAGTTTTTCTTCGTACAG
>JAURPW010000142.1:0-2994 GCA_030836435.1 Flavobacteriaceae bacterium | reverse complement strand
CTTATGTGGAGCCCAGCCAAAGCGCTAGAGCAGTCGTTTGTTCGAACCAAACAGTCGAATTACGAAGGCTTTAACCAAATGATGCAACTAAAGACTAACTCGTCGAACAACACCGTATACGCCGATGCCGATAAAAACATTGCCTATTGGCACGGAAACTTTATTCCTGTTCGCGATACGCGCTTTGATTTTGCTAAGCCGGTAGACGGGTCTAACCCAGACACCGATTGGAAAGGGCTTCACGAGCTCGAAGATCATATTACCCTGTTAAACCCATCGACTCACTGGTTGCAGAACTGCAATTCGACCCCGTTTACGGCCGCTGGGCTCGACAGCCCGCGCCCGGAAGACTACCCGTACTACATGAGCACGGCTCCAGAGAATTTTCGAGGGGTGCACGCCATCTCACTCTTAGATCAAACCCAAAAGCACAGCCTAGAGTCGCTTATAGACTTGGCCTACGACAGTTATTTGCCAGCATTTGAGGCGTTGATTCCTGGGTTAGTAAGATCGTTTGATGAGGCCCCTAACACCGATCTTGCCGAAGAAATTGAACTGCTTCGCAACTGGGATTTTCGCACCTCGGCAGATAGCAAGGCCATGACACTGGCTCACTTTTACGGCACAGCGCTCTATCAGAAGGCTCCAAATCTCAAGGGCTACAGCCCCATGGAGCTCATGCAGTATTGGGGGCAGTCGGCCGAACATAGTGAACTGAGGCGCGAGGTATTCGCCGAGGCGGTAAGTGGTTTGAGGCTTGATTTTGGGTCGTCGCTTATCGAATGGGCTGAGGTGAATCGCTATCAGCGCTTAGATGCCTCTATTTTTCAGGCCTTTAACGATAGCCTTCCCAGTGTCGGCATTGGCCATGCCAGCGGTCGATGGGGAGCATTGGCCGCCTATGGTGCGCGTTACACCAATAATACTAAAAAGATCTACGGTACTAGGGGCAATAGTTTTGTAGCTGTGGTTGAGTTTGGAGAAAGGCTACGCGCCAAAAGCCTTCTGGCAGGGGGCCAGAGCTCAGACGTGAACTCTAGACACTTCGACGATCAGGTAGAGCTCTACGCAGCGGGCCTATTTAAGGAGGTGCCCTTTTACCGCGAAGACGTGCTTAAGCGGGCCATTGAGACCTACCGTCCAGGTAAGCGCTACTAATTGTTGAGCTTTGGCTTTTTGACAATGACGATCTTGGCGGTGGCCCCAGTAGAGAGCATCCAGTTGTTGTTGTGAATCACTTCGCCGTTCTCGTCAACGGCGATCACTTGGGCCGTATTGAGCCCAACATAGCCCTGATTGAGCGCTTTGAACTCGATGGTATTGAAGCCCTCTTTAAGGGGCACATCGATTTTCTTGAAGCGTCCACTTAGTAGGGCGTTGTATTCTACGATTTGATCGTTGACCACGATGAGTATGCGGTCTCCGTCTATTTCTCCGTGATCGCGCATAGCGATTCCAACGAATTCTCCTCGAGTGCTCACGTCTCCTAGGTAGACATCACCCGTCACTCGGTTGGCGTTGGCGTTCTCGGCTTGGGCGACTTTTGGGTCGATTACCAGGTCAAATCCGGCAGATTTCAGCTTATTTTCTTGAAGCATGTCGGGCCCTTTAGGGTCTTTGATCAGCCCGTCGCTGAGCATAGAAGGCATCTTAAGCAGGGTTCCGGAAGCCGCTTTTTGGACGCCTTTATTGGGTTCAGCCCCCTTTATTATGGGTCGTGTTGTAGGCAGATCTCCTTGCGCGCTGGCCCAACTCACTGAGATAGTGAGGGTAGCGAAGAATAAAATGAGTTTTAAGTTGCCCACGACAAAGTAGAAAAAGATCTAAATTGCAAAGTTATGAATCCTAACTAAGACTTTATGGAGACTATCGGTGCTATTGATTTTGCGGTGATTGCCGGATACTTTATTCTCATCTTCTCGATTGCGGCCTATGTGACCAAGAAAGAGCGCTCTTCGAATAGCGCTCAAGGGTATTTCTTAGGCGGACGCGACCTGGGTTGGTTCGCCATCGGCGCCTCATTATTTGCGAGTAATATCGGATCTGAACACCTGATCGGTCTTTCGGGTTCTGGTGCCAGAGGCGCCTTTCCGGAGGCCCAGTTTGAAATATTGGCCTCATTAATCTTACTGCTGCTGGGGTGGGTTTTTGTTCCGTTTTACTTAAAAAGTGGCGTGTTTACCATGCCTGAATTTCTAGAGCGACGCTACAGCACGGGCGCCCGCGTATACCTGTCGGTGGTCTCGATCATATCTTATGTACTCACCAAAATCTCATTTACCATTTTCGCCGGAGCCCTGGTTTTCGAAGTTTTATTGGGCATTCCATTCTGGACGGGGGCGCTCATAACCGTGTTGGCAACCGGCCTGTACACGGTGCTCGGGGGGCTCAAGGCGGTGATTTATACCGATATGGCCCAAGCGGTTATCTTCATACTGGGCGGAGTCTTGGCCACCTACTTTGGCTTGCAGGCGATTGGCGGATGGTCAAACGTGACCCTGGCCATTCAAGAGAATGCGCCAGATCCTGACACCTTTATGAGCCTGTGGCGCAACAAAGAATACCCCTGGACGGGCGTGTTACTCGGAGCTCCTATTCTCGGAATTTGGTACTGGTGTACCGATCAGTTCATCGTTCAGCGGGTGCTATCGGCAAAAGATATTTCAACGGCTCGCAAGGGAACCATCTTCGGATCGTTCTTAAAGCTGCTACCGCTATTCATCTTTATTTTTCCAGGAATCATTGCCTATGCGCTTTCGGTCACCACCTATCCTGATTTGTTTACGGTGACCAATCCGATCACCGGAGAAGTGCGCACCACTACCGATGCTGCCCTGCCTGCCCTTATTCTACGCGTGCTTCCAGTGGGCGTCCGCGGATTAGTGGTTGCTGGATTCTTAGCTGCTCTAATGAGCTCGCTTTCTTCTGTTTTCAATAGTACCTCAACACTATTTACGTTCGACTTTTACAAACGCTGGCGCCCTGAGGCCTCAG
>JAURPW010000141.1:0-8003 GCA_030836435.1 Flavobacteriaceae bacterium | reverse complement strand
CCTCTAGGCCTAAGTCGCGTTCAACTTCTATACGCTTTATTCCGGCTCCGCGCTGTTTAATCGTCAGTCGACCACGATCTTGGGCGACGCGAATGCGAATGACCGCCAAGTCTGATGAGGCCAAATAACCTTGAACCATCGATTTATGCGGGTACTGATCGAGTCGAACATGCTGGTCTAACTGTTGGGGTAAGACCAGGTATTTCTTTTCGATTTCTAAAGGCATTAGGCGATCTGAGTAATGCGCAGGCTATTTACCATTCCCTTTTTCTCAATAGGCACAGAGGTCAAGGTAATAGCCATATCTCCAGAGGCCAGAAAACCTTTCTGCTTGGCCATTTCATTGATGTCGGTCACCGTTGCATCGGTTGAGCTGTACTTGTCGTAGTAAAAGGCGTACACTCCCCATAGCATATTCAACCTACCGAGTATGTGCTTATTATCGGTGAAAGCCAAGATGTACGAATTGGGGCGCCATGCCGAAACTTGAAAGGCTGTGTAGCCTGAATTGGTTAGCGTGCCAATGACCTTCGCTTCGATTTCTGTAGCCATTAGGGCGGCGTGATAGCATACCGATTTGGTGATGAATCGCTCTGTCTTAAGCCTCGGAGGAGGCGTGGGTCGACAGGCTGTATCGGCGTGTTCTACGGCGCGAATGATTGCAGCCATTTTAGCTACAACCTGAACGGGATACTTGCCGACAGAAGTCTCGCCAGAGAGCATCACGGCATCTGCTCCGTCCATCACCGAGTTACCCACGTCGTTTACCTCAGCTCTAGTTGGGGTAAGGGTTTCCATCATGGTTTCCATCATCTGAGTGGCGATGACTACCGGAATTCGAGCCTCTTTAGATTTTTGAACAAGCTGTTTCTGCAGCAGTGGAACCTCCTCTGCCGGAACCTCAACTCCAAGGTCTCCTCTTGCCACCATGATTCCATCGCTGTGGGCAACGATTTCATCGATATTGACAATAGCCTCAGGCTTTTCAATCTTAGAGATAATCGGGATTTTATAGTCCGCATGCTTCTCAATAAGGGCTTGCAGATCTTTGATGTCTTGGGCATGACGCACAAAAGAGAGCGCCATCCAATCGACGTTCAATGAGATCGCAAAAATGGCGTCTTCTATATCTTTTTCGGTAAGGGCCGGAAGCGAAATCGCCGTGTTCGGAAGGTTCACGCCTTTGTTGGATTTCAACGGACCTCCTTGAATAACCTCAGCATTTACGGTATCTATCTTGTTGGTATCTAGCACCTTAAATATGAGCTTTCCGTCATCTAATAAAATGCGTTCTCCGGGCTTTACATCTCTAGGGAAGGCCTCGTAGGTCATGTAAGCGGCCTTTGCATCTCCTTCGAAACGCTGGCCGGTCTTAAAGGCTATCTGGTCTCCAGGCTCAAGAACTACTCCTTCTTTCATTGCCCCCACTCGTAGCTTAGGGCCTTGAAGGTCAGCCAAGATTCCCGTATTGCGTTCTAACTCTTCATTGAGTTCACGAATAAACCGCACTTTCTCTTTAACGCCTTCATAGTCGGCGTGAGAGAAATTGAGTCTGAAAACATCTGCTCCAGCCAGCATCATTTCTCGCAGTACTTCTTTAGATGAGCAGGCCGGACCGAGCGTGGCTAGTATTTTTGTTTTTTTAAGAAAAGGCATAGGTGTTTAGTAGATTAGGTTCGTTTTTGATTTGATCTGATGCGAATTTAACGCATACACCATTACGATTTGGTCTAGTTGTTTAAGTTTCTCTAAGATGAAGGCCAATTGCTCTTCTGATTCTCCCTCTACCTTCAACAGGTAGTCAATGCGCTTGTATTCAGGCAGCACATGATAGATTTCCTCAAAGCGATTGTCGGCAAACAAGTCTAACTCAGCCTGTCTATTAACTCCGGTCTTTAAGGTATTTTGAATCAGCGTGTAGCGACTAAAATGTTTGTGATGATCGAAGGCAAACCATCGAAAAAAGTACCCCTGTCCGAATTCAAGGTCTTCTTTCTGTCGCTTCAACTGCAACCTTAACTCACGGTTCAAAAAGAAAATTAACTGATAGTCTGGCCATTCACTGTGAATGGCGAACACCGCCGTATCGTCTTGATCTACCGGAACCTTAAGCGTGTATTTAGCCATTGGTTTTCGCATTAATACGGTCTTGCAGCGCATAAAAAGCGCGCTGCGCGGCCTTTTCTTCGGCTCGTTTTTTAGAGGTCTCCCGAGCCCTGCTAACCACTTGTTCTTCGAGCATAAATCGCACCGAGAAGTGGGGCCTTTCATCTACGCCCTGATCTTCCATCACTTCAAATCGAAAGGCTTTCTTTTGCTTTTGACACCATTCAATCATCAGGCTTTTGTACGACATAACCTTGCCTTCTAGGCGCTCAATATCTACATGAGGCTCTATAACGCGCATGCGAATAAAACGCTCGCAGTAATCGTGACCTCTGTCGAGGTAAATAGCCCCAACTAGGGCCTCAAATAGATTTCCAAAAATGTTCTCACCGAACTGATCTGAAGATATACGACTTTCAAGGTATTTGTCGAGCTGTAATTCTCGGCCCAATTCATTGAGATGCTGTCTGCTTACAATCTTTGAACGCATTTTAGTCAGGTAGCCTTCGTTTCCGTTAGGAACCTCTTTAAAGAGGTGCTTTGAGATAATCACTCCAAGCATGGCGTCGCCTAAAAACTCCAATCGCTCGTAATTCAGCGGATTGCCGCTTGCGTCTTTCTGATTCATAGAGCGATGGGTAAATGCCCGCTGATACCATGAGATATCTTTTGGCTTAAAGCCTAATATCTTATTCATGGCCGCATTGAAAGCTCCCTTATTAGTAGAAAAGGGGAGTTCAAATGAACGGCCAAATTTCATGTGGATTAGGCGTTGTATTTTCTCAAGACTACACAGGCGTTATGCCCACCAAAACCAAAGGTATTGCTCATGACCACCTCGACGTCTCGCTTTTGAGCTTTATTAAGCGTCAGGTTAAGGCTTGGATCTATGTTCTCATCAACTACACTGTGGTTGATAGTAGGCGGAACAATGCCGTGCTCTATGGTGAGCACAGAAGCGATGGCCTCGATAGCTCCGGCGGCACCAAGTAAGTGACCGGTCATCGATTTGGTTGAGTTGATATTAATGTTTTTAGTGTGCTCACCAAATACGGTTTTAATCGCCTTCAACTCGGCTACATCTCCCAAAGGAGTTGATGTGCCGTGGGTATTTATGGCGTCCACCTCTTCGGGGGCAATTCGCGCATCGTTCAAACAGTTCTCTATAACGCGCGTTACACCCTTACCATCTGGATGGGGGGCTGTAAGGTGATAAGCGTCACTAGAAAGTCCTCCTCCGATTACCTCAGCATAGATGCGGGCGCCTCTGGCCAGAGCGTGGTCCAAATCTTCGAGTATAAGAGCCCCTGCTCCCTCACCGAGAACGAAACCGTCTCTAGTGGCATCGAAGGGCCGTGAGGCGGTGGCAAATGATTCGTTGTTGGTCGATAGAGCGTGCATGGCGTTGAATCCGGCTACACCTGCGATATTCACTGCAGCCTCGGATCCTCCGGTCACCACTAAATCGCAATAGCCCAATCGAATCGTATTCATAGCGTCAATGATCGCATTAGAAGATGAAGCACAAGCCGACACCGTAGTGTAATTTGGTCCCATGAATCCATGCTTGATAGATATATGCCCAGTGGCGATATCGGCGATCATTTTTGGAATAAAAAAGGGATTAAAGCGAGGCGTTCCATCACCTTTAGCAAACTCCAAGATTTCGTTTTGAAAGGTTTCTAGCCCCCCTATTCCGGCACCCCAGATGACGCCTGTACGGTATTTGTCTATGCGATCTAGGTCGAGACCAGAATGAATAATGGCCTCGTCGGCCGCAATCATGGCATACTGAGCGAATGGATCTAATTTTCTGACCTCTTTTCGATCAAAATAATCGAGTCCATCGTAGTTTTTGACTTCACATGCAAAACGCGTTTTAAACTTTTCTGCGTCAAATCGGGTGATCAGGTTTGCGCCGCTTTTTCCTTCGATCAGAGCGCTCCAATAGGCTTCAAGGTTGTTTCCAATGGGTGTTATTGCACCCATACCTGTTACTACAACACGTTTGAGTTTTATCATTTTAACCGTGTTTATTTCGATTGAAGATATAAAAAATCCATGTGCACCTAAGCGCACATGGATAGTAATTTAAGCCGTCTGAGGTCTTACTTAGAAGATTCTATATAAGAAATGGCTTGACCTACAGTGGCAATATTTTCTGCTTGGTCATCAGGAATCTGAATGTCAAATTCTTTTTCAAATTCCATAATAAGCTCAACTGTATCTAAAGAGTCTGCGCCTAAATCATTTGTAAAACTAGCCTCAGCTACAACCTCGTTTTCGTCAACGCCTAGTTTGTCAACAATAATGGCTTTCACTCTTGATGCAATGTCTGACATATCTTTGTTTTTAAAAATTATATCTCGGCAAATGTATAAAACTTTGCTATACAAAGAAGGTTAAGGATTTTTAGTGCTTTACCTTAACTTCGCTCTATACGAACTTTCGCTTCTTTACATGCCTAAAATAGTTCTTTTTGCCTCAGGATCAGGGTCTAACGTAGAAAACATCATCCGTTATTTCCAAGAATCTTCGAGCGTTGAAGTGGCGTTTGTGTTCACTAACAATCAAGAAGCAGGAGTTCTTGAGCGCTGCAAACGTCTAGGAGTGCCCGCCGCATACCTCAATAAAGCGGCGCTTGACAGCACTGTGTTTCTCGAAATGCTCAAAAACCTCAACCCAAATTTAATCGTCTTAGCCGGTTATCTTCAAAAAATAAAAGCTGACTGGGTTGAAGCATTTGCAGGGCGCATCATAAATATTCATCCGGCCCTGCTTCCTAACTACGGAGGCAAAGGCATGTACGGCATGAATGTGCACCAGGCGGTTATTCAGGCCAAGGAAAAAGAGAGCGGAATCAGCATACACTACGTCAATGAGCACTACGATCAAGGAGCGTTAATCGCTCAGTACACGGTTTCGGTAGACGCTCAAGACACCCCTGAGCAGCTCGCTCAAAAGGTGCAAGCACTAGAGCACCGCTACTTTCCGGAAGAGATCGAAAAACTGCTTCAACATGCAGATTAATCTGTACACCGACGGGGCCGCCCGGGGCAACCCTGGCCCGGGCGGCTACGGAATCGTGCTCGAATACCCCGAAAAAAACTACCGCAAAGAATTTGCGGAGGGCTTTAAGCACACCACTAACAATCGTATGGAGCTACGTGCAGTCATCGAAGGGTTAAAAAAATTAAAAACTACCGATCTACAGGTCACGGTCTATACCGATTCGCGCTATGTTGCTGATGCCGTTGAAAAGAAATGGGTGTTTGGCTGGGAGCGCAAGCAATTCAAAGACCGCAAGAACGCCGACCTATGGAAAGAACTACTCGAGCAGATTCGAAAGCATAGCGTGAAATTTGTATGGATCAAGGGGCACAACAATCACCCTCAAAACGAGCGTTGCGATGCCCTGGCGGTGGCCGCCTCCAAACAGCAGCAGCTAAAGGAAGACATTGGATTCACAGAATCAAGCCCCAACGAATAAACCTTTTATATTTGCAGCATTAGTCAACCCAAGCACATGTCAAAATTATTGGCGGTAGGTACCCTGGCATACGATGCCATTGAAACCCCCTTCGACCGCACTGAAAAAACGTTAGGAGGATCAGTCTCCTACATAGCGCTTGCAGCGAGTCATTTTAATATCGATGTAGGAATTGTCTCAGTCATCGGAGGCGATTTTGAAGAAAAATACCTAGATCTGCTGCGTTCAAAGAACATAGACCTTGGAGGAGTAGAGCAGGTGAAAGAGGGTAAGACCTTCTTTTGGGCTGGTCGTTACCACAACGACATGAACAGCCGAGACACCCTGGTTACCGAGCTGAACACTCTAGCCGATTTCGATCCGAAAGTGCCCGAAAACTTTAAAGATGCAGAGGTGCTTCTCTTGGGCAACTTGCATCCGTCTATTCAACTCAGCGTACTCGACCAGATGCACAAGCGACCTAATGTGGTCATTCTCGATACCATGAATTATTGGATCGAGCACACGCCCGAAGAGCTCGAATCGGTGCTCAAACGCATTGACGTTTTGGCGATTAACGACGAAGAGGCACGCCAACTCTCTGGTGAGTATTCACTGGTAAAGGCGGCAAAAAAAATACTTCAAAAAGGGCCGAGCTATCTCGTTATTAAGAAGGGAGAGCACGGGGCCCTGCTCTTTCACCAAGATCAGGTCTTTTTTGCGCCCGCCCTTCCGCTCGAAGAGGTATACGACCCAACAGGGGCTGGAGACACCTTCGCAGGAGGCCTAGCCGGATACCTAGCCGAGTCGCGCCATATCTCATTCGACAAGCTAAAAAGTGCCCTCATTCACGGAGCGAACCTAGCCTCATTCTGTGTAGAAAAAATTGGAACAGAGCGTATGGAAACACTACAGCGCAACGAAATTAACGAACGACTTGAGGTCTTCAGAACACTCACCCAATGTGTCATCGAACTGGATTAAACCCCTTATCTCATGAGTGATGCCATCAAACACGAATGCGGAATAGCCCTAATTCGACTGCTTAAGCCACTCGAATACTACAAGGAAAAATACGGAACAGCCTTTTACGCGGTAAACAAGATGTATCTCATGATGGAGAAACAGCACAACCGCGGCCAAGACGGAGCCGGAATCGCGACCATCAAGTTTGACATGCAGCCCGGAGATCGCTATATCGCCCGAGTGCGATCAGCAGAAAAGCAGCCCATTCAAGACATCTTTGACCAAATTAACACCCGCATTCAGGGTGTGCTCGACGACCATCCTGACCAGCGCGAAGATCTAGACTTTTTAAAAGAGCACATTCCCTATCTAGGTGAGCTGATGCTCGGACACGTGCGCTACGGAACCTTTGGTCAGAACAGTATAGAAAACGTGCATCCGTTCTTGCGTCAGAACAATTGGATGCACCGCAATTTAATTGTTGCCGGAAACTTCAATATGACCAACGTACAAGAGATGTTTAATGAACTTGTACGCATCGGCCAACACCCCAAGGCCATGGCTGATACCGTCACCGTGATGGAGCGCATCGGCCATTTCTTGGACGACGCTGTGGCCAAACTCTACAAAGATGCCAAGCGAGAAGGATATAATAAACGAGAAGCCTCGAGCATTATAGCCGAGCGACTTGATGTAGCGCGCATTTTGCGCAAGGCTGCAAAAAATTGGGACGGAGGCTACGCCATGGCCGGACTCATAGGCCATGGAGATGCCTTTGTGCTGAGAGACCCTGCAGGCATCCGCCCAGCCTACTATTACAAAGACGACGAGATCGTTGTAGTCGCCTCAGAGCGCCCAGCCATTCAAACGGTCTTTAATGTCAAGAAAGAACACATACACGAGATTGAACCGGGTCAAGCACTGATTGTGAAAAAAGCGGGAGAATTTGCCCTAGAGCAAGTCTTGGAGGCCACCGAAAAGAAGGCCTGCTCGTTTGAGCGCATTTATTTTTCGCGCGGCAGTGATGAAGACATCTACAAAGAACGCAAAGCACTGGGCAAATATGTGTTTAATCGTGTTTACGAAGCCATTGAAGGCGATTTGTTTAACAGTGTGTTCTCGTACATTCCAAACACAGCCGAGACCTCATTTTTAGGCATGATATCTGAAGCGCAAACGCGGCTTAACACCTTTAAAAAGTCTCAAATACTCGCCAAAGGTGACAGCTTGTCTGAGGCTGAGCTCGATGAACTGCTCATGGTGAGGCCCCGAATCGAAAAGGTGGCCATAAAAGACGCTAAGCTCAGAACGTTCATTACTCAAGACAGCAGCAGAGACGACCTGGTGGCTCACGTTTACGACATTACTTACGGATCGGTGAAAACCACCGATAATTTGGTGATCATTGACGACAGTATTGTTCGTGGAACCACCCTTAAAAAGTCGATTCTGCGCATGCTTG
>JAURPW010000140.1:0-5046 GCA_030836435.1 Flavobacteriaceae bacterium | reverse complement strand
GCTTGGTCTACAAAAATCATTCCCGAGGCGCCTTTAGATTTAGCCACTTCGATGCGTTTGGGAAGGGCCTCAGACACATTGCTCCATTTAGAATAGGTAGCGGTATTGGTTAAGGTATAGGTTCCGTCTTCATTTTGGGGCTCTCCAGCCATAGCAATTACTAACTTGCCTTCAACATCTATATCGCCGTAATTAGAGTATTCAGGGGTATCAATTCCGTACCCAACAAAAACGGCTTCATAGGTTCCAGTTGCTGCTGAGAACGAAACAAAGTCTGTTCCGATAGCGTAAGAACGATCGTTTATGCTCAAACTTCCGCTCGGAGCTGTCGTGTAGGTTACCGGAACCTTCTGCAAGTAGTTGGCGGTTCCGCTTGCCATGGGTATCCCTAAGCTGCTGTATTGCGAAACCAAATACTCAACGGCCTTCTTTTGACCTTCAGTGCCCGTTTCTCTACCCTCGAAATCATCTGAGGCATAAGTGTATAGGTGTTCTTTGAGTTCTTCTTCGGTGATCGTGGCGGCTAGCTCGATTTGCTCTTGGTCTGAGGGCATTAGAACAACCGTAGATTCTTTCTTATCTGTTTTGCACGCGGCCACTGCCAACAGCGCCGACAAAAAGAGGAGTTTAGTTTTCATCATTTAGAAATTTTAGCGGCTTGAAGATAACGTAAAATCACACCACTAAGCGATTAAAATGCGGTATTTTTGGGGTATGAAAATGCGGCTACTGTGTGCTTTTTTGGGTCTATTTCAATCGGTATTGGGCCAGAACAATGACTTCAAAACAGTCGATGATTTTGATTTAAACGGATGGGTTAAAAGCTGTGAAATTCAAACAGCCTATGGATCAGAGCTCTTACACTTTAATCGAGACAACTCGCTTCAGAAGATAGTAACGGTTTTCAATGAGCTCGATAGAGAGCAGATCACTTTTACCTACAAAGACAAGGCCTTGTCTGAGAAGATTATTGAGGTTTTTCGGGAGAACGTGCTCAGAAAAGAACTTTCGTTTTACCATAAATTTTCACGCAACGATCGCATTCACGAAGAACTTATTTTTTCTCTTGAAGGCACCTTTGTTGCTCGAAACCAAATCGAAGTAGATTCACTGGGAAACACGCTTAAAAGAGTATCTGAAAGCCCAGAGCAACAGACGATTCAGCTGGTCGAAAAAAGAACATCTTCTGTCGCAGATTCAGTATTCACCTATAGTGATGACCGACTTACAGCGCTAGAGGTATTCAAAAGAAACCCCTCAACCCAGAAGGTGAATGAGCAACTTGAGGTAAGCTACACGGATTCGGTGGTTACCCGAAAAGTGTACACGTTTTTCGATCAGCACTCTTTACCTATTAGGGTAGTTGATTCGATGTATGACAGCCAGACTGCCGACTTCGTGTCTGCACAAGCTCGACGTTATTCGTATACCAATAAGCGCTTAACAGCCTCAGTGGAAACTGCCGGTAACCAATCGCAGAAAAAAACCTATATCTATCAATTAGACAACGCTGATCCGCCAAACTGGGTCAAACGCATAGAGCAGCCCTCTAATCAGTACATCACAAGAAGAATAATTTATTACTCCGAAAATGACAGCATCGCTAAGTGAAAAAGAGATTCTAGAGCGCTGTAATGCGCGTAAGGCCAATACTTTAATGCAATCGCTTGACATCGAATTTGTTGCAGTAGATGGCGAAAGTTTAACGGCCAAAATGCCTGTAAATGCAGCTGTATTGCAACCCGATGGGGTACTTCATGGCGGGGCCACAGCCGCACTAATTGAGACCGTGGGTAGTGTTGCTGTATTTGTTTTTAAAGACACGTCTAACCTTATGGTGCGTGGCATTGAACTCAGCGCCAATCACCTTAAAGGGGTTCGATCGGGTTATGTGTATGCTACGGCCAAAGCACATCATTTAGGAAAAACCACTCAACTTTGGGAAATTAAGGTAGTCGATGATCAAGGGCAATTGGTCTCAGTCGGAAAACTCACCACCTTAACCCTAGAGAAGCCTCCGAAATGATTCAGATTAAAGGTGCTTCATTTATAGAGCGTTGTTTAGCGCAACAGATTCCTTTTTTGGGATGTATGCGTCCGAGTAGCGCTCAGGTCGAATGGTTCACCCTAAATACATTGACTGTCGATCAAGCCCAGTTGACTCTTAGTAAGGGCTCAGAGGTGTTTGTGGTGCAGCCCTATGATCGCTCTCAAGCCGCACTCAATTTCGGCCTTACACCCGCTACAGAGGCGGCTATAGATCAATTAGACGATACTGATATGGAGTCTTTAGCCGCGGAATATACTATTTCAGCTGAGCAAGCTGAAGCTTACGACCGGATACTCCAAAGGGCCATTGGCCAAATCAACCAAGGGGAGTTAGACAAGGTGGTACTCTCTCTGCGCCTAGCTCTAGCCAATCAATCTGAGATTGACCTAAATATTTGCAACCTGTTCACGCCAGAAACAAAGGACTCCTTTAGGTACATTTTTTCATTAAGCGAAGGGGTTGTTTGGGTTGGAGACACTCCTGAGACGCTCTTGACCCGCCAGCACAATCGCATTCAAACGGTCGCCCTTGCTGGAACGAGAAGACGCGATGACCTGAAACACGACGACTTTACGTCTAAAGAATTTGAAGAACAGGGTTTTATTGTAGAGGAATTGAAACAGCGATTAGCTCCATTTGTTGAGCTCCTTCAGTTGTCTGATCGCCAAAGGGTTTCGGCCCAAAACTTGGTGCATTTAAAGACCAACTTAGAGGGCACTTTAGTAGAAGACTTCTCAGACGAAGAGCTTTTAGCGGCCTTACACCCTACAGCTGCCGTGTGCGGGTTTCCGCGCGAAAAGGCACTGGCGCTTATTTCGACCCTTGAGGGCCATGATAGAGAGCTGTACGCCGGATACATGGGGTTTAGATCAGCAGCGAAATCGACCTATTTCGTCAATCTGCGTTGTGCCCGAATAGATCAACTGACACTTAATCTTTTTGTGGGTGCTGGCATTACGGCTCAATCTGTTTCTAAAAAGGAGATTGATGAGATTCAATCAAAAACGTCCACTATAATGCGCTTGATCGCGTTTAAATGAGGTAATATGCCCCCGGTGAAGTACCTTTGCTAGTCTATATGTACAGCGCAATTCCATCGGCCTTTCTGCTTACCCAAGCGTTGAAATTTTACGGAATTAACCAGGTGGTTATTTCTCCCGGCTCTCGAAATGCGCCGCTCATACTCAGTATAGCCGCTGATCCAGATTTTCAGGCTTTCAGTGTTATAGATGAGCGATCGGCAGCCTTTTTTGCCCTGGGCAGGGCCATGGCTAGTAAATCGCCTGTGGTTTTAATATGCACTTCAGGATCTGCACTGTTAAACTATTACCCGGCCATAGCAGAGGCCTATTACAGCCAAATTCCACTAGTGGTGATATCCGCCGATCGTCCGTCGTATAAAATCGATATAGGAGATGGGCAGACCATTCGGCAAAACGATGTTTTTGCCTCACTCATAGGACCTTCGTTTAAGCTCGAACAAGATGTGGCACACAACTCCAAAGAGATAGCGCGATTTGATCCACAACTGCTGTTGACAGACCAGGCCTCAGTTGAACGAGCCAATCTCAATCGCATTGCAGAAGCGATCGGGCTAATGCGCCAGCACCGCATCCCCGTTCACTTAAATAGTCCTTTTGAAGAACCGCTATACGATAGTGTTTCAGAGCCGCCAACGGTTTATGAGATGCCCTCGGTTCATTCTGAAGAAGCAGTTCGGCCACTGAGCCAAGAAATCAAAGACGTAATTGCAGACGTAGTTGGCTCAGGCTCAAAAAGAGTGCTTGTGCTTGTTGGGGTATGGGATCCCTTGCCGTCAGAGGTTGAACAAATTCAAAACATAGTCAAGCGTTTCGGTGCGCTATTGCTCACAGAGACCACATCGAATCTCATAGATGTAGACGCGATTGACTCCATAGATTCGTTGTTGGCCCCAATAGAGCAGCACCCCTTAAGTGCTGAGCTGATTGAAAAGCTTATGCCAGAGTTTGTTTTTACGATAGGAGGACTCGTGGTTTCCAAAAAGATAAAGGCTCTGTTACGCAAAAGGCCAGGGCTTACACACGTTCACATAGGTCGGGGCAGGGCCTTAAACACGTTCAACGGCTTAAAGGGTAGTGTAGATCTTGGTGTTTTAGACCACTACATTCATACGATCGATCTCAACACAGATACATCTTATCGCGACCGCTGGTTAAACTATTACACGAATTTAAACGATAAACGAAAGGCCTTTAAGGCGAAAGCACCCTTCAGCGATTTCCGTGTTTTTGGTGAACTACTCGCTGCGATCCCTGAAGATGTCGTGGTTCACTTTTCGAATAGCTCGGCTATACGCTACGCCCAATTTTTTAGGTCTAAAGCAAAAAGGCAGTTCTGCAATAGAGGCACTAGCGGTATTGAGGGTAGTACTTCAACCGCAGTTGGCTATGCCTCGTTTAGGGGAGATAAAACGTTACTGATAAGCGGAGATTTAAGCTTTCTATACGACAGCAACGCCTTGTGGAATAATCCTCTGCCCAGCAGCTTTAGAATTGTGGTAGTGAACAATAGGGGTGGGGGTATTTTTAGAATTCTACCTCAGGCCAAAAAAACACCTAGATTTGAAGACTTTTTAGAGACAAAACACAACCGTACGGCCCAACCCATAGCACTAGAAAACCATTTCGAATATCTGGCGGCCCATTCTTCTGATGAACTAGCCGAATGCTTGAATAGCTTTTTTGATGAATCAGCTAGTCCAAAACTTTTAGAGGTGTTTACCCCATCAGATCAGAATGAAAAAGTGCTGTTTGACTACTTTAAATCACTTTTATGATAGGCATTGGATTCAAAAATAGCCTCAACGCATCTCATCAAACTCCTCAAGGATGGTATTTGTGTGACGATGAAGAAACTGAGATACTCTTACCTAATAAAGAGGTTCCAGCAGCACTGAAGCAAGGTGACGAATTAGAAGTATTCTGCTATCTCGATCACGATGAGCGCCCAATAGT
>JAURPW010000139.1:0-2855 GCA_030836435.1 Flavobacteriaceae bacterium | reverse complement strand
TGTATTTTGCAGATACCTTAACAATTAGCTAACATGACTGATGTAACGCGTTTATTCGATTTTGCGCATAATCAACTAGCCCAAGCTCCGCTCGAAAAGGCCTTCAACACTAAGTTTGACGGTCAATGGGTAAGCACCAGTACAGCTGAATTTGTACGCCAGGCCAACTCGGTGAGCAAGGCGTTATTAGACTTAGGCGTAAAGCCCAACGACAAGATCGCCCTGATCTCAATGAGTAACCGCACAGAATGGAGCGTTCTCGACATGGCGGTTCTTCAAATTGGAGCACAAACGGTACCTATTTATCCGACCATTTCGAAAGAAGATTATGCCTACATACTCAATCACAGCGAAGCCAAATACTGCTTTGTTTCATGTGATGAGGTCTTGAATAAAGTTTTAGACGTGACCAACGAACTAAAGCACCTCAAAGAAATTTACAGCTTCGACCAACTGAAGCGCGCCAAGCACTGGAGTGAGCTTAGAGACAAAGGAGAGCACCTCAATCACGCCGATGAGTTAACGGCTCGAAAAGAAGCGGTTAAACCAAGTGATTTAGCCACCTTGATTTACACCTCAGGGACTACCGGAAAACCAAAAGGAGTCATGCTCTCTCACGACAACATTGTGAGCAATGTGCTCTCTTCTCGCGCACGGGTTCCTTTTGAAGAGGGCGCGGTGGCCCTTAGCTTCTTGCCCATGTGCCACATATTCGAGCGCATGATCGTGTACCTCTATCAGTACTGCGGGGTAACCATATACTACGGCGAGGGCTTAGATAAGATAAGCGACAACATAAAAGAGGTAAAACCCAGTGTAATGACTGTGGTTCCCCGATTATTGGAGAAGGTTTACGACAAGATCATTGCCAAGGGAAAAGAATTAACCGGCATAAAAAAATCGCTGTTCTTTTGGGCCGTCGACTTAGGTCATCAATTTGAACCCTACGATCGCGGACTCGTCTACAACCTAAAGTTGGCCGTTGCTCGAAAATTGATTTTCTCCAAATGGCAAGAAGCCTTGGGCGGAAATCTCGAATTAATGGTTTCTGGTAGTGCCGCATTACAGCCGCGATTGACGCGCATATTCGGAGCGGCTGGAATTCCGGTAATGGAGGGTTACGGACTTACAGAGACCTCACCTGTGATTACCGTGAATGATCAGCGAAATAGAGGCTGGAAAGTCGGTAGCGTCGGAAAGGTAATCGAAGGAGTCGAAGTGAAAATTGCCAGCGACGGAGAAATTCTCTGCAAAGGCCCCAACGTCATGCTGGGCTATTATAAAGAGCCTGAAAAAACGGCCGAGGTCATGACCGACGATTACTTTCATACCGGTGATATAGGAGAGCTTGATAGCGCCGGATTCTTACGCATAACCGACCGTAAAAAAGAGATGTTCAAAACCTCTGGGGGCAAGTATGTGGCCCCTCAATTGCTTGAAAATCGCTGCAAGCAATCGCTGTTTATCGAACAGATCATGGTGGTGGGCGAAGGTCAAAAAATGCCGGCTGCGCTGATTCAACTCAACTTTGAGTTTATAGAGGAATGGGCACAAAAGAAAAAGATCAACCTTCCAAAGAACCGAACTGAATACGGATCTCAGGCGGAGGTTATAGCCCGAGTAGCGCATGAAATTGAATTAGCTAATCAGGATTTCGCTCAGTGGGAAAAAATCAAAGATTTCAGAATCACCCCAGACGCGTGGACGATTGAAGGCGGCCATCTTACCCCTACCATGAAGCTTAAGCGCAAAGAGGTTAAGGCCCTGTACAGTGATCTGTACGATTCGATTTACAATGAGCCAACCTAGCCTAAAGTCGGTCTAATTTTTTTAGCTAATTTATTATGCATGCATAATAAATACGTATCTTTAGAGGGTTATGCCTTCTAAGAAAAAACTTATAGACCACTCACTTAGAGCCACTTGGCAAAGTGTTTCGCGCATGTATACTGAGGTGGCGAAGCAGTACGGTATCACGATGGCCTTAGGGCTGACGCTGCTGAATATAGATCCAAAAACGGGTACCGCCTCCACTGCACTTGGTCCGATAATGGGCATGGAACCCACCTCGCTTTCTAGGCTACTTAATTCGTTAGAAGACCTTAAACTCATCGAGCGCAAACCCAATCCGCACGACGGACGAGGAGTCATCATACACCTTACTCAAGACGGTTTAGACAAAAGAGACTTCATCAAAAAACACGTCTACGCCTTTAATCTGGCCATTGAAAAGCAGCTAAGCGCAAGAGATCTAGAAGGGTTTCACGCTACTATCGAAGCCATCAACGAACAAACGCAACTGAGCGAACTGAACTTATCTAGTATAAAATCATGAAAAGAAGAATCAACAAGGCAGCCGTAATTGGCTCTGGTATTATGGGAAGCGGCATTGCAGCGCACTTGGCCGGAATCGGTCTAGAGGTACTTCTTCTCGATATAGCTCCCAAAGAATTGTTGCCCGAAGAGGCCGGCTTATCTCTCACTGATTCACGGGTTAAGAATCGCATCGTAAATGCTGCGCTTAAAAAGTCGCTGAGTTCGAAGCCCTCTCCTATCTACCACGCAGATTTTGCAAGGCGCATACAAACCGGAAATTTAGAAGATGATCTGGCTAAAATCGCTGACGTAGACTGGATCATTGAAGTCGTGGTAGAGCGATTAGACATTAAGAAACAGGTGTTTGAGTCTATAGAAAAGTACCGTAAACCGGGAACACTAGTGAGTTCAAACACCTCCGGAATTCCCATTCACCTTATGTCTGAAGGGCGAAGTGAAGATTTTCAGCAGCACTTCTGCGGAACACATTTTTTTAATCCGGCGCGCTACCTTAAACTTTTGGAGATCATTCCGGGTCC
>JAURPW010000138.1:0-5874 GCA_030836435.1 Flavobacteriaceae bacterium | reverse complement strand
TTAATTGCTGTAAATGCGAAACTGAGAAACCACCCCATTGAAAAGGTTGGGGCCACCCTGAGATCGGCAATGACCGCAATGAAGAAGATAGTTTAGTTTTACCCAATCAATCTAAGGCCATAGAAAGGGCGCCCATCGGGCGCCCTTTTACTTTTTGACTTAAATCGAAATAGACACGGTACGACCGGCCTTAGTTTGATTATTTTTTAATCTGGGCCACAATGTAGTCGCCGACCGCTGAGGTACTGTAGGCTTTGCCTTTACCCGCCAGATCTTCGGTGACCACCATATCTGCTAGAGACTGGTTCACCGCCTTGCGAATGTGCTCGGCCTCTGCTTTTAGGTCAAAAGACATCTCAAAAAGCATGGCCGCCGAAAGTATAGTGGCTAGGGGGTTGGCGATGTTTTTGCCTGTGGCCTGAGGAAACGATCCGTGAATGGGTTCGTACAGGGCCACTTTAGATCCGATCGAAGCCGATGGCATAAGCCCCATTGAGCCTGAGATTACAGAGGCTTCATCGGTCAAAATGTCTCCAAAAAGATTTTCTGTGATCAGCACGTCGTACCCTTTGGGCCACTGAATAAGCCGCATAGCCACCGCATCAACTAGCTCATAGCTCACGGTGACCTCTGGGTACTCTTTCTCCATGCTTTGAACGGTCTCGCGCCACAGCCTTGAGGTCTCAAGCACATTGGCCTTATCGACAAGACAGAGCTGTTTTCTTCTGCTCATGGCCAGCTCAAACCCTTTACGAGCTAAGCGGATAATTTCATCACGGGTATAGGTGCAGGTGTCGAAGGCGGTATTGTTGTTGTCTTGACGACCGCGCTCTCCGAAGTAAATGCCTCCAGTCAACTCTCGAACAAATACCAGGTCGGTGCCCTCTATGCGTTCGCGCTTAAGTGGGCTGTTGTCGATCAGTGATTCAAACACGAAGGTCGGTCGCACGTTGGCGTAAAGACCCAACATCTTGCGCATGCGAAGCAGCCCTTGCTCGGGTCTTACTTTGGCCGACGGATCGTTGTCGAAGCGCGGCAATCCGATGGCTCCGAAAAGCACCGCGTCTGAGCTGGCACAGATTTCGTGAGTCTCGGGCGGATACGGATCTCCCACCGCATCAATAGCCGCAGCCCCGGTTAGCGCTGGCCTCCATTCAATTTGGTGACCATAGACTTCGGCAATGGCGTTACTGACTTTAACCGCTTCGGCGGTCACTTCGGGGCCAATTCCGTCTCCGGCTAATAGGGCAATATTCATTTTCATGGTTAGGCGTTATAGAGTTGGTTTAGCATTTTTTCAGTAGCCTTGATGGCAGAAACCGTCTGATCAGAGTCTAGCCCTCGAGTGATAAATTCGCGACTCGAGCTCTTCCAGGTAATGGTGGTTTCACAAAGGGCGTCAGAGTTACTTCCGGGCGGAATGTGCACAAAGTAGTCAATCAACTGCGGAAGCTCGCGTGATTGCTGCTTGTATATTTTTCGAATGGCATTGAGAAAGGCGTCGTACTGCCCGTCTCCGCAGGCATTTTCTTCGTAAAGTGTATCCTCAATGCGCACGCTCACGGTGGTAGAAGGTTGAAGCCCTTTGGCGTGAGTGAGCACATATGACTCAATCTTCACGCGCTGCTCGTAGGCTCCCTCACCCAATACATCAGAAATGATATAGGGCAAATCGTCTAGAGTCACCTTTTGTTTTTTGTCGCCTAAGGCGATCACCTGAGCGGTTACTTTTTTGAGCTCCTCATCGTTTAGGCTGATGCCCAGATTGCCGAGATTCTTTAAAATATTGGCCTTTCCGGATGTCTTCCCAAGAGCATACGATCGCTTGCGTCCAAATCGTTCTGGAAGCAGATCGTTGAAGTACAGGTTGTTCTTGGCGTCTCCGTCGGCGTGGATTCCGGCCGTCTGGGTGAACACATTGGCACCCACCACAGGCTTGTTCACCGGAATGTGAAACCCACTGAAAGTCGCCACCAGTTGGCCGACCTTGTAAAGCGCCTTTTCTTTTACGCGTGTCTTTACCTCGGGAACAAAGTCGTTGATCACCGCAATACTGCTCGCGAGCGCGGCGTTGCCCGCTCGCTCGCCCATTCCGTTCACGGTGAGGTGCAAGCCATGAACCCCGGCCTTGACGGCCTCGAGTACATTGGCCACTCCTAAATCGTAGTCGTTATGACCGTGAAAATCGAAGTGGGTAGTGGGGTAGCGCTCTAAAATTTCTTTTAAGAAGGCGGCGGTCTCTTCGGGGGTTAAGATGCCCAACGTGTCAGGCAGCAGAATACGTTTTATAGGCTGAGTGACTAGAAAATCTAGGTAGTCGAAAACGTAGGACTTCGAGTTGCGCATGCCGTTGCTCCAGTCTTCGAGGTACACGTTTGAGGTGATGCCTCTTTTTTGGGCCTCTTGAAGATTTTGACCGACTTGCTCAAAATGCTGCTCGGGTGTTAGCTTCAGCTGGTGGGTAAGGTGATTAAGCGAACCCTTAGTGAGCAGGTTTTGAACTTGGGCACCTGCCGACTGCATCCAGTCTAGAGAAACGTTTTTGTCTACAAAGGTGAGCACCTCAATGCGATCGAGTAGCCCCTTTGATTTGGCCCATTGGGTTATGCGATTTACGGCCTCTTGTTCGCCTTCAGAAACGCGTGCAGAGGCAATTTCTATGCGGTCTACCTGTAGCTCTTCGAGAAGTAGCTGCGCCACGGTGAGTTTTTCTGCCGCGGTGAAGGACACCCCTGATGTTTGTTCACCATCGCGAAGCGTGGTGTCCATGATTTCGATAGGCCGTTGCTTGGAGTTCATGAGCGTGTGTATCGCACGCGCCTAAAACGGGCGCGACTGAGCGAATTCTTTTATGGCCGATTCGATGTTGAGCAAGTAGTCGATGTCGTCAAAGCCGTTTTGAAGGTTTTGTTTTTTATAAGAGGATATCTCAAAACGCTCTTGCTGTGCGGTCGCCTCTAGCGTTACCGTCTGCGACTGTAGATCGACCGTGACCGTCGTGCTCGGGTCTTTCTCGACCGCGGCAAAAATGGCTTGCAAGAAGTCTTCAGAAACCTGAACGGGCAACACGCCTATGTTGAGACAGTTGTTTTTAAAGATGTCGGCAAAAAAGCTCGAGATCACGCAACGAAAACCGTAATCGTATATCGCCCAAGCGGCGTGCTCTCTTGAAGAGCCCGAGCCAAAGTTTTTGCCTCCTACTAAAATTTTGCCCGAATAGGTAGAGTTGTTCAGTACAAAATCGGCCTTAGGACTTCCGTCTTGATGGTAGCGCCAATCGCGAAAGAGGTTGTCTCCAAACCCCTTGCGCTCAGTGGCCTTCAAGAAGCGGGCTGGAATGATCTGATCGGTGTCTACATTTTCAATGGGAAGTGGAACAACCGAGCTGGTTAATCGCGTGAATTTATCGTAAGCCATATGAATTAGTCTATTAGTGTTCTAGGATCGGTTACTACACCCGTTACTGCGGTGGCGGCTGCCACGGTTGGGCTGGCAAGCATGGTGCGTGCACCAGGACCTTGACGCCCTTCAAAGTTTCGGTTTGAGGTGCTGACCGCAACCTTTCCGGCCGGAATTTTATCTTCGTTCATGGCCAGACAAGCCGAGCATCCGGGCTCTCTAAGCTCAAAGCCTGAGGTCGTTAAGATGTCGTAAAGGCCCTCATCAATAATGGCCTGACGCACCTTGTGCGATCCGGGTACAAGCCATGCAGTGATGTGATCGGCTTTTTTGCGCCCCTTCACAATTGAAGTAAACGCTCTAAAGTCTTCGATGCGTCCATTGGTGCAACTTCCGAGAAAAACATAGTCGACCTTCTTACCTAGCAGTGGCTCGTTTTCACTAAAGCCCATGTAGTCTAGTGACTTCTTGTAGCTCTCTTTGCTTCCTTCGGTTTGAGCAGCGGCAGGAATGCTGCCACTGATGCCCGTTCCCATTCCTGGGTTGGTACCGTAGGTGATCATGGGCTCGATTTCAGGTCCGTTCAAGATGATCTCTTTGTCGTAGCTGGCTCCTTCGTCTGTGTGAAGGGTGCTCCAATAATTCATCGCACTTTCCCAGTCAGATCCCTTAGGCGCAAATTCGCGGCCATTTACGTAATCGAAGGTGGTTTGGTCTGGAGCAATCATACCTCCTCTAGCCCCCATCTCTATCGACAGGTTGCAGACGGTCATGCGGCCCTCCATGCTCATTTTTTCAAAAACCTCTCCGGTATATTCGACGAAGTATCCGGTGGCACCTGAGGTGGTCAGTTTAGAAATAATAAAAAGCGCAACGTCTTTTGGCGTTACTCCTTTGCCCGGAAGCCCGTCGATGTGAATGCGCATGCTTTTGGGTTTAGGCTGCATGATGCATTGAGTAGATAACACCATTTCAACCTCGGAGGTTCCGATACCGAAGGCGATGGCTCCAAATGCTCCGTGAGTAGAGGTGTGAGAGTCACCGCATACGATGGTAGCTCCTGGCAGGGTGATTCCGTATTCAGGGCCCACCACGTGTACAATACCGTTCTTTTCGTGCCCTAGTCCCCAGTAAGAGATTCCGTGCTCGGCTGCGTTGCGCTCTAATGCCTCTAGTTGGTTAGCAGAGAGGGCATCGGCTACCGGAAGGTGCTGGTTCATCGTTGGAGTGTTGTGGTCGGCTGTCGCAAACGTGCGCTCAGGATACAGCACCTTGATTCCTCGATTTTTCAGTCCTAAGAAGGCCACGGGGCTAGTAACCTCGTGCACCATGTGGCGATCGATAAACAACACGTCTGGCCCGTCAGGTACTGAAGAAACCACGTGCGCGTCCCATACTTTGTCAAATAATGTCTTTTTCATGTAAACCGAAAAATGCGTTTAGTGAGTGATTTGATTGACCAAAATCTCGATGTCTTGGTCATTTATTTCTTTTTTAGAGTCGGCCATAATCAAGAATTGCTCGTACATGGCGTCAAGCATCAATTTGTCAAATTCGAAGCCTAGATTTTTTGCGCGGTAAGCGAGAGCGGCCCTGCCACTTCTGGCGGTAAGCACGATGGCTGATTGATTAACGCCGACCTCAAGCGGATCTATAATCTCATAGGTCTCGCGGTTTTTGATGACTCCGTCTTGGTGAATGCCCGAACTGTGGGCAAAAGCGTTCGCCCCAACGATCGCCTTGTTAGCCTGTACAAACATACCCATGCGGTCAGAAACCAGCTGGCTGATGCCATTGAGCAGTTTGGTGTTGATATCGGTGTATAGGTTTAGTCCCGGATGCTGCCGCATAATCATAACCACCTCTTCAAGGGCGGTGTTTCCGGCCCGCTCCCCAATGCCGTTAATGGTACACTCTATCTGACGCGCTCCGTTTTTAGCTCCTGAAATGGCATTGGCCGTGGCCAGACCCAAATCGTTGTGACAGTGACACGAAAGTGTGGCTTTTTCAATGCCTTTCACGTTGGCCTTGAGGTAGGCAATTTTTGCGCCGTAATCTTCGGGCAGGCAATAACCAGTGGTGTCTGGAATGTTAAGCACAGTGGCTCCGGCTGCAATCACGCGCTCGCAAACGCGTGCTAAGAATTCGTTGTCGGTGCGACCGGCATCTTCGGCGTAAAACTCTACGTCTTCAACATAGCGTTTGGCGTAGGCCACGGCTTTTTCTGCCCGCTCTATGATCTGATCGCGAGTAGCCCGAAACTTGTGCGTAATGTGTGAGTCAGAGGTGCCAATTCCGGTGTGAATGCGTGGTCTTTTAGCGTGTTTTAGGGCCTCGGCGGCCACATCAATGTCTTTTTCTACGGCGCGGGTTAGCCCGCAGACGCGTGCGTTTTTAACCAATTTGGCTACGGCTGCTACCGATTCGAAATCTCCGGGGCTAGATACGGGAAACCCAGCTTCGATGATATCTACT
>JAURPW010000137.1:0-6573 GCA_030836435.1 Flavobacteriaceae bacterium | reverse complement strand
TCGCTTTAACTAAATAAACGCCAGACACTAAAGCCGATAAATCAACTTCAGCGTATTGATCGCGAACCATAACACGCATTTGTGGCACACCGAGAAGGTTGTAAATCACGAGCTCATCAATCTGCATTAACGACTGAATACGCAGGCGATTTGTTGATTGACTCAGAGTGAATAATAAGTTTCTCGCGAATTTATCGTCAACCGATAAAGCCTCTTCAACCGTAATCGTCCCAAACATAGAAGAACTGTGTGGGGTACATTCATAATCATTAACCCCAACCTCTGTAAAAGTATAGGACCACGTCGATCCCTGACCTTGAATTAATCCACTGTTGAAACTCTCTTGTGCCGAGGCAGTACTGGCTACATTGTGCTGAAGATTATCGACCCAAGTCCATTCAACGGTGTCTCCTGGCTCTAGGGTCAACGAGGCAGCAGCACCATTTATATTTAAACCCCAATCTAAATTGTAGGTCGTCTGAGCGGATAGGCTTGCAGATAAATTAAGAATTAGGGCCAGCGCTAATATTTGTAAAGATTTTTTCATGTTTATGTTCTTTGTAGGTATAACAAGCAAGGTCGTCAAAACCCTACTTTAATGAGTATAATTTAATTATTTATTCAAATACATTTTTCTGCGGGCATAGAGCTCATAGAATTCGTCGTCTTTTAAACTATCGATAAACAAGATGCTCTCTCCCGTACTTTTCATTTCCGGCCCCAATTGTTTATTCACATTTGGGAACTTATTAAAGCTGAAAACGGGTTGTTTAATAGCATAGCCTTCTAGTTGCGGATTAAAGGTGAAGTCATTAAGCTTTTTCTCACCGAGCATAACCTTTGTAGCGTAATTCACATAAGGTTCACCGTAGGCCTTTGAGATAAAAGGTACCGTTCGAGATGCTCTTGGATTCGCCTCAATGATATAAACCGTATCGTCTTTAATCGCGAACTGAATATTGATCAGCCCTACCGTTTTAAGTGCCAGTGCGATCTTTTTGGTGTGATCCTTAATTTGCTGTAAGACAAATTCACCGAGATTAAAGGGCGGAAGCGTCGCGTTAGAATCTCCCGAGTGAATACCGCAAGGCTCAATGTGCTCCATGATACCGATGATGTACACTTCTTCCCCATCACAAATGGCATCAGCTTCGGCTTCAATAGCTCCATCTAGATAGTGATCTAGCAAGAGCTTATTATTGGGTATGCTGCGCAATAAGTCTACCACATGCGACTCTAGCTCTTCTCGGTTGATGACAATTTTCATTCCTTGCCCACCTAGAACATAAGACGGACGAACTAACAGCGGAAAGTTTAAGGTCTCAGATAGGGCTAAAGCCTCGTCTGCACTCTCTGCCACCCCAAACCTAGGATAAGGAATACCTAGATTCTTAAGCAGCGTAGAAAAGCTTCCTCTGTCTTCTGCCAAATCTAGCGCCTCAAAAGAGGTGCCAATGATAGGAATTCCGTACCGGCTTAATTTCTCAGCTAATTTAAGAGCGGTTTGACCTCCGAGTTGAACGATTACTCCTTCGGGCTTCTCGTGCTTGATGATATCGTAGATGTGCTCCCAGAAAACAGGTTCAAAGTACAATTTATCAGCTGTATCGAAATCGGTTGAGACCGTTTCTGGATTACAGTTAATCATAATGGTCTCGTATCCGCATTCGGCGGCGGCTAACACTCCGTGAACGCAGCAGTAGTCAAATTCAATTCCTTGACCAATTCTGTTTGGGCCCGATCCCAACACCACGATCTTCTTTCGATCAGAAACAATTGACTCGTTATGCACCACGGTTCGGCCATCGGCCAATTGCATCTCTTCTTCGAAAGTAGAATAGTAATAAGGCGTTTGAGCCATAAATTCAGCCGCACAGGTGTCGACTAATTTGTATACTCTATTCACACCTAAGGATTCCCTTTTAGCGTAAACCTCACTTTCTAAGCATTTCATCATGTGAGCGATCTGACGATCAGCGAATCCCTTTTGCTTAGCCTCCAAAAGCAGCGCTTTAGGAAGCGTTTCAATGGTGAAGGTGGAAATCTCTTTTTCCAATTGATGGAGTTCTTCGTACTGCTTTAAGAACCACATATCAATCTTAGTAATATCATGGATGCGTTGAAGCGGAATACCTAGCTGTATAGCATCGTATATCACAAAAACGCGATCCCAACTGGCGACGGTAAGCTTCTGAATGATCTCATCATACTGCGTATAACCTTTTCCATCAGCACCCAGTCCATTTCGCTTGATTTCTAGTGACTGAGTAGCCTTATGAAGCGCCTCTTGAAAGCAACGACCTATACCCATTACCTCTCCAACCGCTTTCATTTGCAGGCCTAGTGATCGATCAGCCCCTTCAAACTTGTCGAAGTTCCATCGCGGAATCTTCACGATAACGTAGTCAAGAGTCGGCTCAAAAAGGGCCGAGGTAGTCTTGGTGATCTGATTCTCGAGTTCATCAAGGCTGTAACCAATAGCCAGTTTGGCTGCTATTTTTGCAATCGGGTAACCCGTAGCCTTTGAGGCTAAAGCCGAAGAACGAGAAACCCTAGGATTGATCTCAATGGCAATGATATCTTCAGCTTCATCGGGGCTAACCGCGAATTGAACGTTGCATCCGCCCGCAAAATCACCAATACTGCGCATCATCTTTATCGCCATGTCACGCATGCGCTGAAAGGTTCGATCAGATAAGGTCATCGCCGGAGCAACGGTGATTGAGTCTCCTGTATGAATACCCATGGGGTCCATATTCTCTATGGTACAGATGATAACCACGTTATCGTTTTTATCGCGCAATAGCTCTAACTCGTATTCTTTCCAGCCAATGAGCGCTTTGTCGATCATCACCTCGTGAATCGGAGAAATCTCTAGGCCATAGCTGAGCTGTTTATCAAATTTTTCAGGGTCGTATATAATAGAGGCTCCAGCGCCGCCGAGTGTATACGATGCACGAATACAAAGGGGAAATCCAAATTGCTGTGCAATTTCCTTGCCTTTTAGAAATGAATTTGCAGAGGCCTGTGGCGGCATACCAATTCCAATTTTATACATGAGATCGCGAAACTTCTCGCGATCTTCAGTGATCTGTATGGCATCGATGTCTACTCCGATAATCTCGACATTAAAATCGTTCCATATGCCCTTTTCGTCTGCCTCGATACAGAGGTTTAGGGCCGTCTGGCCACCCATGGTGGGTAGCACAGCGTCAATATTCGGATGCTTTTTAAGAATTTCTACAATTGACTTGGTGGTCAATGGCAACAAATAAACGTGGTCGGCCATAGACGGATCCGTCATGATAGTAGCCGGATTCGAATTGATCAAAACGGTTTCAATACCGTCTTCACGTAAAGACCTTAAGGCCTGAGAGCCTGAATAATCAAATTCACAAGCCTGGCCAATTACAATGGGCCCAGAGCCAATGATTAAAATAGAATTGAGGTCTTTACGTTTTGGCATAACAGGAGGATTTCAAAAAGTTTTGATCAAAAAAAAGGTGTTACCCTAAAAGTAACACCTCTTGATTAGTATTTCAATGCATCAGTCTCGTGCACAACTTATTTCTTGTGACGTGGTTCTGAAGATACAGTCAATTTTTTTCTGCCCTTGGCACGACGGCTAGCTAGAACCTTACGGCCATTAGCCGTGGCCATACGCTCACGAAAACCGTGCTTATTTCTTCTTTTGCGCTTAGATGGTTGATAGGTTCTTTTCATCGCTATTGCTCTTTAATGGTGCCTAGAAAATATTGGGTGCAAATATAGAGATTATTTTAAAATCAACTACAAAAAGTCAATGCGCATAGAAATATGTAATTTTACGCGCGATTAAGCTTACTCACAGATGATTCATAAGAATATAAAGATAATACTCAGCAGTGTCTCTTTAGGCTATGCCATCTATCAATTCATTGAAGGTTTTATCGGAAACGGTATTTTTTTCACGCTCTTGAGCATACTGATTATGGTGCTTTACTTTAGAAATGAGATCATTCTTTTGTCGTTTTTAAAAATGCGCAAACAAGATCTTGAGGGCACCGAACGCTTGCTTCTTCGCATTAAAAACCCTCAAGGCGCTTTAATTAAAAAGCAACAAGGCTACTACAACTATCTTTTTGGCATCATTTATTCTCAACGCAATTTAAACGAGGCAGAAAAGTACTTCAGAACGGCCTTGAAACTCGGATTGAGCATGGATCACGATGTGGCCATGACCAAGCTTAGCCTGGCCGGAATCGCCATGCAGAAGAGAAGAAAGATAGAAGCGCAAACCCTCCTTACCGAGGCCAAAAAATTAGACAAGGGAAATCTACTTTTAGATCAGATCAAGCTCATGCAGCAGCAGCTAAAAAAGATCTAAATAGTCAAATTGCTCGTTATCAGTTAAATAGTGGTATTTATTAACCGCTTTATTAACAAGATTTTTACTATTTTTACAAAATCTTAACATTTTAGTGAATCAATGAGCAACCTAGACCTTAAAGACAATACATTTTTAAGACAGTACGAGGTTTGCGTAGAAGGCCACCTCGCCAAAATCGAATACGCCGCGCAAGAGAAAAAGATATTTCTAACGAAATTGGTTATCCCTGAGCAAGTCACTTCAAAAGAGTTTAAGGATGAGTTTATCCGGGCTGTTTTAGATCATATTCAAGAACAAAAACTCAGAGTGGTTCCGACTAGTCCTCAGATAGCCGGATTCCTTCGCAAGCACCGAAATCAATACAAAGAGATGCTCCCCGTTGGCATCCGCATTTAAGTTTAGCCTTTTACGGCTCTAGAAAGTATCCCCTAGCAAATCCTTCTTCGTCAATGCGATCAAGGTGCATATCTACTAGCTTATTAGCTAATTCTGGATTCCAAGGAGTGCGTACCCGCAAGTAGTTCTCGGTAAAACCCTCGGCATACCCATCTTTAATCTCGTGTTCAAAGAGCACCGAATAATTGGTGTTCAGCTGTTCTTCATAAAAAGAGCGCTTCTTCTTAGCAGAAAGGGTTCGCAGCATTTTAGACCGCTTCTTTCTGATAGATAGGGGCACAGATCCGTCCATTTCGGCAGCCAGGGTGTTCTCGCGCTCCGAATAGGTGAACACGTGTAAGTAAGAGACGTCTAAGTCCACCAAAAACTGATAGGTCTCTAAGAAGTGGGCTTCGGTTTCACCGGGGAAGCCCACAATTACATCGACCCCAATGCAGGCTTTAGGCATGATCGATTTAATACGTTCTACCCGCTGCTTGTAGAGGGCCCTTAGATACCTTCTTCTCATGCGCTTCAACAGTTCGTCTGAGCCACTTTGAAGTGGAATGTGAAAGTGCGGAACAAAATGATTGCTAGCCGCTACGAAATCGATAATAGCATCACTTAGTAAATTAGGCTCGATAGAAGAGATGCGCAATCTCGCTATACCCTCTACCCGGTCAAGGGCTTCAATCAGTTCTAAAAAAGTATGGTCGTGCCGCTTGTTACCGTATTCCCCTTTTCCGTAGTCTCCTATGTTTACTCCGGTGAGCACGATTTCCTTAATGTCTTGATCGGCGATTTCTTTGGCCTGTTCTACCAATTGATTTAAAGGTGCACTTCGAGAAAGACCGCGCGCAAGTGGAATGGTACAATAGGTGCAAGTATAGTCACAGCCGTCTTGAACTTTTAAAAAGGCACGCGTGCGTTCTCCAATAGCATAACTGCTCACAAAAACGTCGGTTTGCTCGATCTCACAGGCATGCACCTGTCCTGCCCCATCTAATTTAGGCGCTTGTAAAAGCGTTTTTAAATAGGCAGCTAAGCCAAATTTCTCTTTAGCTCCAAGAACCATATCTACTCCGTCTACTGCGGCGAGTTCTTTGGGTTTGAGTTGAGCATAGCAGCCCACTGCGATGATGTAGGCATTTGGATTTGTTTGATGGGCAGCCTTAGCAATTGATTTAAAGCGCTTATCAGCATTCTCGGTAACCGAACAGGTATTGATGACGTATACATCAGCCTCGGTCTCAAAATCGACCTTGGTGTATCCTTCTTGAACTAATGAACGCGCAAGGGTTGAGGTTTCTGAGAAATTGAGTTTACACCCCAAGGTGTAAAAAGCAACCCTATGCTGCGCTGTGACGGCTACTCCCATGTATCAATATGTTTAAATAGAAAATCGAAGAGTCCCTCTTCGTTTGTATCAAACGGTAGACCTCTGCGTTTCATCATTTCTTCGGCGGTGCGCTTGGCTTTATCGAGTTGATAGGTGCTTAGACCCTGTGCTCCTCCCCATTTAAAACTGGGGACAAAGTTTCGGGGAAATCCATTTGAAAAGACATTTGAACTAAAGCCGACTACTGTTCCTGTGTTAAAGAGCGTGCCTATGGCCGTTTTAGAGTGATCACCCATGACCAATCCACAAAATTGCTTTCCGGTTGGCTCAAAACGCCTAGTTCGGTAGCTATACAAGCGCACCTCTTCAAGTGTGTTTTTTAAATTGGAGTTCGTCGTATTGGCACCTAAATTACACCACTGACCGATCACCGCATTACCCAAGTACCCATCATGGCCTTTGTTGGAATAGCTGTGCAGGTTTACGTTAT
>JAURPW010000136.1:0-3227 GCA_030836435.1 Flavobacteriaceae bacterium | reverse complement strand
TGATTCGTGAGAAGCGCTGATCAAAGGTGCCGAACTGCACCTCATCGGTGGCCTGCAAGCGCCTAAATTCTTTGGTGCCCCAGTTGTAGTGCGCCATGGCTCCGACATTTACTCCCCTGATCAATTGGTGTCCGATTGAAGCAAATACGCGGTTTATTCCGCCACTTCCTTCAAAGATATTGCGAATAGTATCTGTGGAGGTGCCTGGCCGGGTTTGATTGATCTTATAACTCACGGCCGAATACGGCATCAATCCGAACGAGAAGGCCCCCTTAGGGCTAAACGGAAAGGCCAGTGCCAAATAATCTAAATTGGTGATGTGCCCATTGGCCACCTTAGTGGCGTCGGCTTGCTCAACTGAAGAGTCAAGTGAGGTAGCCCTGCGATTTGCGCCAATGGCATAGGTGGTCAGCTTAAGGCTTCCCAATGCGGCCGGATTCTGCAGGTTCATGTGAATGCTATCTCCGAGCATGCTTATGCCTGCCATCGCCCTATTTTCAACCAACGACCTAGGTGAGAGGTCTCCCATTCCGAAATAAGAGTACGGAGAGAAAGTACCCTGCTGGGCCGTCAATGAAGTAACTATGAAAAGGGCAATCAGCGAAAAGCGCAACCTCATTACCTTACAGAATTGTACTCAAGAAGCTCGTGTAAACCTTCTAAGAGGAAATTAGAATGCGCAAATATGCAGTTTTTTAGGCGTTTGCCAAAAATTTCGGCGTCTCCGCCTGTTAAAATGACTGTTAAATCTTCAAAGCGTTCGCGGTAGGCCTTGATGAGCTCTTGCAGCTCTCCAAGCACCCCGTTGTAAGCGCCGATCTGCATGCAACTGGCCGTAGTATCCCCCAAAACTGTCATAGGCTCACTGGGCTGTAACGACGGAAGCTTGCTCGTAAACTCGTGCATGGCCTCTACGCGCATGCGCCAGCCTGGGCTAATGGCTCCGCCCACATAACGCGCACCCCCTTCAAGCAAGTCGTAGGTAATGCAGGTTCCCATATCAATCACCAGCACGTTTTTTTGCGGATAATTTCGGTGAGCCGCCGCCATAAGCGCCTTGCGATCAGCTCCTAAGGTCTCCTTCGATTGGTAGGCGTTCTCAAACATGAGCTCGGTGTGCTCGTCTACCCAGAGGACCTCAGTCAGGCCGTCTAAAGCCGCTATCAACCCGTCTGGCTCGTCACCCACCGCACTTACCATAGCCCGGTCAATCAGTTTAAAGCGATCTAGCAACCCTCCTATCTCTTCAACCAAGCGGTCTGTGTCGCACTTGATCACCTCTACAATGGCCTTTTGGGCGAAAACCGCTGCCTTGGCGCGGGTGTTTCCGATATCAATGACCAAATCCATAGGTTAAAGATCGCAAATGCGTGGCAGTCGCCACATTTTGACTCCAATTATTTTCAAATAGTGAATTATCGGTTATATTTGCAGCCGCTTGAACAGTTCAAGCCTTATTGAGAGGTACCTTAGCTCAGTTGGTAGAGCAATGGACTGAAAATCCATGTGTCCCTGGTTCGATTCCTGGAGGTACCACTTAAAGCACAAAAAGCTCATTCCCATGGAATGGGCTTTTGTTGTTTAAGGACGCGAGCCAAGCTTGCTTGGGTGAGCGGCCGTAACAACAAAAGAATGCCCGCGAATGCGGGCATGAGCTTTTTGTATTTTCAGGCGGGGGACCAAAGGAACAGCTCGCGCCCCACGGGGGCGCGAGCTATCTCCTGGAGATCAATACCTCAAACTCACTTCTCAAAATAATAGGTCTGCCCTCCGAAGTCGAACTTGTAGATATTAGAATCTTCAGACACTTTTCTAAAATAAACACGCTGCCAGCTCATTCCGGCCGGAACTTGTACCTGTAACACCTTATACGTATCATCTTCAGTAGACTTCTGAGCTCGAACTCTCGCATTGGTTGTATACGATCCTACAAACCCATTACCCGTTGAGAAATTACCAACAGCTCCGAGGTCAGTTGAGGCCGAAATATTAAACCATTCGGGCTTTGGACCTTCAGGTTCACCCGAGGCGGCCTTTTGGGCAGATCCGCAACCTGCCAAAAAAGCGCTGAAAAGCGCTATAATCAAGAGTTTAAAAGACAACTGTTTCATAGAATTTATTTCATCTGAAAGTATGAAAAATAAAGAACCAATGGTTTTGTTATTTAAACATAAATTTAAACCCTAACCAGCCACCAATGAAAGATTGCCCGCAATGCCAGTCGCCATACGGATATCCGATGGATCAATTGTACCTATGCCCCGAGTGCGGGCATGAATGGAATCCAGAAGAAGTGACAACAGAAGATGCACTTATCGTCAAAGACGCTAATGGAAACGTATTAGAAAACGGAGACTCCGTTGTTGTAATTAAGGATCTTCCCGTAAAGGGTGCCTCAAAGTCGATTAAGGCAGGAACCAAGGTTAAAAACATTCGACTAACCGACGGAGACCACAACATCGATTGTAAGATTGACGGATTCGGATCAATGGCCCTAAAATCTGAGTTTGTTCGAAAGGCCTGATAGTTAAAGGATGAAGTTTTTAACCTACTGTTTTTCACAAACTTAAGTCAAAAAATATTTCTTTAGGTTTCATCTCACTGCATCGTTTTTTAACATAATTTCGCCCGACTTTAAACACGGTCTATCTTATATCAAAAAACATGAAAAAAACAGTTCTAATTATGGCTGCTGCGTTTATTGCAGTTGCTTGTTCTGGCAAATCTGCAACCCCAGCTACTGAAGCGGTTGAAGAAGCTCAAGAAGTACAAAGTGAGGCTATTGATTCTACTGCTGTAGAGGTAGAAGCAGAGTGGGAATCTACTGAAGAAACCACTGAAGAGGTCACCGAAGAAACTACTACTGAAGAAGTTTCTAACTAAGCTTCTTGTGTAATGTATTCGGAGCGGCGGCCCCTGACGGGGCCGCCGCTTTTGTTTTATAATTACAAGACCCTAATTTTGCCCAATGCCCATCAACCCTAACACCATAACCCGAAAAAGGATTGTTCCGACTAATCCAATCCACACCGCAAACATGAAACAACTTGCATCGCTTTTTCTGCTTTTGATCACCCTAAGTTCGTGCACTAAAGAAGGGCAGAAAGTTAGCGATGAACTGCAAGGGCAGTGGATACTTACCCAGGTGGTATGCTTTTGCTATTTTGATGAGTACGATTTCACTCAAAATCAGCTGTGGATATTCCCTGAAGAGGGGGTGCTTTTGG
>JAURPW010000135.1:0-5709 GCA_030836435.1 Flavobacteriaceae bacterium | reverse complement strand
TTAGGTGGGTCTAACGTAGCCGGAGGCGATTATATCACCGCAATCGGAACAGGAATGATCGGATCAATCTACTACGCCGCTATCAACATAAACTTCTAAGCATTAGCTTTTTGAAGGTAATTTCATAAGCGCCCCATTATGGGGCGCTTTTATTTTAACAATCTTTTTTTCTCTAGTCAATCTCCCTATATTTGCGCAGTTAAAATTCTAGGCGACTTAGTCCTAAAAAACTTCATAAGCTCATGGCTCTAACGGGTAAGATTTCACAGGTTATTGGACCTGTAATTGATGTTGAATTCGAGATAGGATCAAAACTTCCAAACATATACGACTCGCTGACACTAACTAAGGCAGACGGCTCTGAACTGGTTTTAGAGGTTCAATCACATATTGGTGAAAGTACGGTCAGAACTATTTCGATGGACTCTACAGACGGTCTCAGTCGTGGAATCACCGTTGTTGCTACCGGTGCGCCTATTCAGATGCCTATCGGCGAAGACGTTTACGGGCGATTATTCAATGTGATCGGTTCGCCTATCGATGGTCTTGCTGAGTTGGAGAAAGCCGGAGACAAAGGCCTACCTATTCACCGTGAGGCCCCAGCCTTTGAGAACCTTTCGACCTCTACAGAGGTTTTGTTTACGGGAATCAAGGTCATTGACCTCATTGAGCCTTACGCCAAAGGGGGTAAAATCGGACTTTTCGGAGGAGCCGGTGTGGGTAAAACAGTGCTTATTCAAGAGCTGATTAACAATATTGCCAAGGGGCACGGAGGACTTTCGGTTTTCGCCGGAGTAGGAGAACGCACCCGAGAAGGAAATGACCTTCTTCGTGAGATGCTCGAGTCGGGTATTATCAAGTATGGCGAAGAATTTATGGAAGAGATGGAAAAGGGCGGCTGGAATCTTTCTAAGGTAGATAAAGAGGCCATGAAAGAATCTAAGGCAACCTTTGTCTTCGGACAGATGAACGAGCCTCCTGGGGCAAGAGCGCGTGTGGCTCTTTCAGGTCTTACAATAGCCGAATACTTTAGAGACGGAGCCGGAGACGGACAAGGTAAAGACGTACTCTTCTTCGTAGACAACATTTTCCGATTCACTCAGGCAGGTTCTGAGGTATCCGCCCTTTTAGGACGTATGCCTTCTGCGGTAGGTTATCAGCCTACACTAGCCTCTGAGATGGGCGCCATGCAAGAGCGTATTACATCTACCAAAAACGGATCAATCACCTCAGTTCAGGCGGTATACGTTCCTGCGGATGACTTAACTGATCCAGCGCCTGCTACAACCTTTGCTCACCTTGATGCTACCACCGTACTTTCGAGAAAGATAGCTGAGCTTGGAATTTACCCTGCAGTAGATCCGCTTGATTCTACCTCACGCATCTTAACAGCAGACATCTTAGGAAGCGAGCATTACGATTGCGCACAGCGCGTAAAAGAGCTGTTACAGCGTTACAAAGAGCTTCAAGACATCATTGCCATCTTAGGAATGGAAGAGCTCTCAGAAGAAGACAAACTCGCTGTATCAAGAGCGAGACGCGTTCAACGTTTCTTGTCTCAGCCATTCCACGTGGCCGAACAATTCACCGGTATTCCAGGGGTACTAGTTGATATTAAAGAAACAATCAAAGGGTTCAACATGATCATGGATGGTGAGTTAGACCACCTTCCTGAGGCGGCCTTCAACCTTAAGGGAACGATAGAAGAGGCGATTGAAGCTGGCGAAAAAATGTTGGCTGAGGCTTAATAATCGCATTTAGCGCATAAATATGAGGTTAGAAATTATTTCACCAGAAGCGACTTTGTACCAGGGAGAGGCCACAGCGGTCACTGTTCCGGGTGTAAAGGGGTCTTTTCAGATACTAGAAAAACACGCCTCTATCGCTTCGGTGCTGCAAAAAGGAGCGTTAATTGTCAAAGGCCTTGACCGCCAACTTTTGGCGTCTTCTCATGCCGCTAACTTTCAGACGAAAGCAGATGAGACCTCTTTACTTATTCAAGGAGGAGCAGTTGAGATGAAGAACAATAAGCTGATCGTTCTTATTGACTAGGCTTACACTGCATCTTCACTTTATTGCGTTTATCTTTTCGTAGATCAACTCGGTCGACCAACCCCTGTAACGCAGGTACTCAAACACCTTCTTTTTTCTAGTCTCTAGGGGCAATCCTTGCACGGCCGCTATTTTTCGCTGCGCTAGCTTATCAAAGATGTCGAGATGGGGTTCTTCTTCAAAAACCGAAGTGGCTTTCTTTAGGTTATAGCTACTTATGCCGCGCATCTTTAATTCGCGCAGAATGCGTTCTAGACCCCAAGATTTGATCCGAAGCTTGCCCAAGGTGAACTGTACCGTAAAGCGCTCTTCATTCAAGTAATTCTGCTCGATAAGGTGACCTATAATATGGGCGATAGATTCATCTATCATTCCCATAGACTTCAGTTTCTCTTCTACTTCTTTATGACAGCGCTCTTGATAGGCGCAAAAGGCCTCTATTTTACGTTTAGCTTCGGTCACACTGCCCACTGGGGTTACTGATCTTTTGTAATACATGATGCCCAAAGTTACTAGGGTATGCTGCAAAAAAAAAGGCGGCCCTACAGGGCCGCCTTTTTTATAAGCGTATCGCTTTGCCTTCTTTTGTATTAAAGGTATACTGCAGGTAGGTAAAGGCGTCTCTCGGAATGATATGAACCCATACTTTATGCTTTTTATACCATTTGTATCTCAGAGAAAACAACCCTTTGGTAAGGTAAGCTGCAATAAACGGATGTATATGCAGATAGACCTTATCCTTAACTTTCTTAAGGGCTATTTTTTCAATTTGATACTCCAGCTTGTCGATTAAGCTGATTGGAGCCTCCACAGAATCTTCGACAGCGTCTGGATTCTTCTCGGTTGTGGTGATATTCATTTCAGGACGTACCCGTTGACGGGTAATCTGAATGAGACCAAACTTGGTCGGAGGCAGAATTTTATGCTTCGCTCGATCATCTTTCATCTCTTCTTTAAGAAGGTCGTAAAGCTTTTTTCGATGCTCACCCTTATTCATGTCGATGAAGTCTACCACAATGATTCCGCCCATATCGCGTAAACGCAATTGCCTGGCCACTTCTGAGGCTGCAATCATGTTTACTTCTAATGCGGTGTCTTCTTGGCTGTTTGCTCGATTTGATCGATTTCCGCTGTTAACGTCAATCACGTGCATAGCCTCGGTGTGTTCGATGACTAAATAAGCCCCTTTAGACATGGAGGCAGTTCTTCCAAAAGAGGTTTTGATCTGCCGATCTATGCCAAACTTTTCATAGATGGGGGTTACTTCGGTGTGAAGCTTTATTAGGGATTCGTGCTTGGGAGAAATTTGACTCAAGTATTCTTTGATCTGATCGGCCATTTCTGGATCGTCAGTATGTATACCCGTGAAACTTTCATTGAAAACATCTCTTAGATAGCTCGTTGATCGGTTAAGCTCTACGAGAACTTTTGACGGATGCTGCCCCTTACTTACATTTTCACAAAGGGTCTCCCATTTTTGGATTAGGCGTTTTATGTCCTGATCTAATTCGGCAACCTTTTTGCCTTCTGCAACGGTTCTGATGATGATTCCGAAGCCTTTAGGTCTTATGCTAGTTACCAATCGCTTAAGGCGACTTTTTTCTTCAGAGCTCTCAATTTTTTGAGATACTGAAATGCGGTCTGAGAACGGTACCATCACAACGTAGCGTCCTGCTAGAGAAAGTTCAGAGCTAATTCGCGGTCCTTTGGTCGAGATAGGTTCTTTTACAATTTGAACCAGAATCGACTGATTGGCCTTAATTATATCGCTGATACTTCCGTCTTTATCAATTTCTTCTTCTAACGAAAAGTTAGATAAACTGTAGTTTGAGATCTTCTTACTCAGAAGTGCTTTGGTGAATTTCATCAATGAATTGAACTGAGGGCCCAAATCATGGTAGTGTAAAAAAGCATCTTTTTGATGCCCAACATTCACAAAAGCTGCGTTTAATCCCGAAACGGGCTTACGCACTTTAGCTAAAAATATATCACCCACTGAGAAGCTGTTCTCACTGGCTTCACGGTGAAGTTCTAATAGCTTTCCGTCTTTTAATAAGGCAAAATCGACAGCTTCAGAACTTGTCTTTATAATTAATTCTTTATTCACTGTTTCGATTTATTAATGCACGAAAAGTCTGCACGCATGCAGTTTCTATGCACTGTATTAAACAATAGTGTCATTCACAAAAGTGAACGACTAACGATTTCAGATGTCAAAGAACGTACGCTAGTACTAAAGAAATAAAGCCGCTGTTAAACGAACTTTAGAGCGGCTTATTTCTTCTTGTGTCGGTTTGCTCTTCTGCGCTTCTTGCGCTTGTGTGTAGCTACCTTATGTCTTTTTCTTTTTTTACCACTAGGCATAGTGTCTCAAAATTTTCGGTTACTAGTTATTTTACGGTTACGCTGCCCTTTACTCCTTCAACAAAAACCTTGGCAGGTTTAAATGCGGGAACGTTGTGCGCAGGAATCTTGATAGTTGTGTTTTTAGAGATGTTTCTCCCTGTCTTTTCAGCTCTTCTCTTGATGATAAAGCTTCCAAAGCCTCTGAGGTAAACGTTATCTCCTTGTTCAAGAGAAGCTTTTACTTCTTCCATGAAAGACTCTACGGTGGCTTGAACGTCTCCTTTTTCTAAACCAAGCTTCTCAGAGATAGTGTTTACGATATCTGCTTTCGTCATATGCTCGTTATCTTTATTAAATTTTTAAGGCTTGCAAATATATAAATAATAAGCTGTTTATCTTCTTAAGGATCTAAATTTTAGGACAGTATGCAAAAGATAGCGGGTGAAAGCTGGTTTGCCTCTTACTTACACGAGTGGTATGAGAAGCACAAGCGATCGTTGCCTTGGAGACAAGCAGATGACCCTTACCTGATATGGATCTCAGAGATTATTCTGCAGCAGACCAGGGTTGATCAAGGTTTACCGTATTACAAGCGTTTTGTAGAAACCTTTTCAACGGTGCACGAACTGGCGGAGGCTTCAGAAGACGAAGTGTTGCGCTGTTGGCAGGGACTAGGATATTACTCTAGGGCAAAAAATCTTCACGCCACAGCCAAGCAACTTGTCAACGATTATGGAGGGCGATTTCCATCAACCTACGACGAACTTCTTCAATTAAAAGGCATCGGGCCGTACACCGCCGCTGCCATAGCTTCGTTTAGCTTTAAGCAGCCGCATGCGGTAGTTGATGGCAATGTGTTTCGGGTTTTGTCACGTGTTTTTGGGGTTGAAACTCCCATCAATTCAACCGAGGGCAAACGTCAATTTACCGAATTAGCCCAGTCATTGATAGATGTAAAAAGGCCAGACTTATACAACCAGGCCATCATGGAATTTGGAGCCTTGCAGTGCACACCCAAGAACGTCCGATGTGATCATTGCGTCATGGCAGAAAAGTGCAGCGCATTGGCTAGCAGAAGGGTTGCGGATCTACCCATCAAGCTTAAAAAGTCAAGTGTAAAGCCCAGGAGTCTGCACTATTTCGCTGTTGAAGATAGTTCGGGAAGGCAGCGCCTGATAAAGCGTGATAAAATGGGGCTGTGGGCTGGGCTTTACGAGTTTCCGTCTGTAGAATTAGGCCCTCATGAATCGGTGACCGATGAGCTTGTTGCTGAGCTGTTCGGATCTGTTCAGCACTGGTCTATAGTCGATC
>JAURPW010000134.1:0-10649 GCA_030836435.1 Flavobacteriaceae bacterium | reverse complement strand
GAGGCCTGGCACAAGGTTCTCAAGCAAGACCCTAGTGTGCAAATCGTAGTGGGTTCCCGATCGGCTCTGTTTTTGCCCTTTAGCAACTTGAGGCTCATAATCGTTGACGAAGAACACGATACTTCGTTTAAACAGGCTGACCCCGCACCGCGCTACCACGCCAGAGATACAGCTATTTATTTGGCGCAGCTTTGTAAGGCTTCTATTGTATTAGGTTCGGCAACTCCAAGTTTAGAGACTTACTACAATGCCACCCCTACAGAGGCCGGATTATCAAAATATGCATTAGTTCATTTAGAGCAACGCTATGCCGAGGCCGTTTCTACTCATATTGAACTGATAGACCTGCGGGAGGAATACAAGCGAAAGCGAATGCACGGGTTTTTCTCACAAACACTACTCAATCTGCTTGATGAAACACTAGAGCGAGGCGAACAAGCCTTGTTTTTTCAAAACCGAAGGGGATATTCCACACTGATTTCGTGCCAAAGTTGCGGTCATGTAAAGCGATGCCAATCGTGTGACGTTGGGTTGACTTACCACAAAGGCGAGTCGGTGTTGCGCTGTCATTATTGCGGGTTTCAGGAGCCCTTTACAGTAAAGTGTTCTGCCTGCGGAAGCCTTGAATTACACGAGCAAGGTCTAGGTACTGAGCAGTTGGAGTGGCACCTCGCAGAGCGCTATCCTCGACATTCTGTGATTCGCGTAGACAGTGACTCCGGGGCTTCGTTGTCTAAGAGACTAAAGGCTTTAAAAGACTTTGAGGCCCAGCGGCATCAGATCTTAGTGGGTACACAGATGATTAGTAAAGGCATAGACTTCTCCAATATTGGGCTTATAGGAGTGGTGCAAGTTGATCAGATGCTTTACAGGGCCGACTACAGAGCGCAAGAGCAGGCCTTTCAAATGCTTCTTCAGGTAGCTGGAAGAGGAGGGAGGCATTCCGACAAACCGGCCACAATGGCCTTACAAACCTTTGATCCGGGTAACCGGATATTGAGGCAATTGGTTCAAGGAGACGACAAGGATTTTTATAGCAGTGAATTGGAGGAGCGAAAGCAGTTTTTTTATCCGCCATTTTCGCGCATGATTCGCATACAGTTCAGAGCTAAGAGCGAATCGGTGGTTTGGGAGGGGGCCTCTTGGTTTGCAAAAGCCCTCAAACAAATTGAGGGAATACACGTTTTGGGCAATGATAGCCCAATAGTTTCGAAAATTCGAGATCAGCATTACCAGCAGATTCTGATCAAATACCCAAAACAATTTCCGTTACATACCCTGAAGGCACGAATACATAAAATTCAACAGTCATTTGAGTATATAGGTGCCTTTCAATCTATACGAATCGCCTATCATGTTGATCACATCTAGATTTAGCCGCGGGGGCTTGTAAAGCACAAATGCTTTGCCTATTTTTGCACTCTTTTAAAACTAAATTATGAACCAATACGAAACTGTTTTCATTTTGAATCCCGTTCTATCTGACGTTCAGGTAGAGGAAACAGCGAAGAAATTTCAAGATTTCTTAACGAGCCGTGGAGCTTCGATGGTAGCTAAAGAGAATTGGGGGCTAAAGAAATTAGCTTATCCAATTCAAAACAAAAAGAGTGGTTTTTACCATTTATTTGAGTTTAATGCACCCGCTGAAATTATCACTGAATTCGAACTTGAGTTTAGACGAGACGAGCGAGTAATGCGCTACCTAACCGTTAAATTAGACAAGCATGCAGTTGCTTGGGCGGAAAAAAGAAGACAAAAACTTAAAACGGCTTAATTATGTCAACTATTGAACAACAAGCAAAAGGAAAAAAAGATGGCGAGATTCGCTATTTGACTCCTTTAAACATTGATACCCAAAAAGATAAAAAATACTGTCGCTTTAAGAAGTCGGGTATTAAGTATATCGACTATAAAGACCCTGATTTTTTACTCAAATTGGTAAATGAGCAAGGTAAGATTCTTCCTAGAAGACTAACTGGAACCTCATTGAAGTACCAGAGAAAGGTTTCACAGGCCATAAAGCGTTCAAGACACCTTGCCCTTATGCCTTACGTAGCAGATATGTTAAAATAATTACGAGAAAGACATGGAAATTATTTTAAAAGAAGACGTTCAGAACCTAGGGTTCAAAGACGATATAATAGCTGTAAAGAATGGATACGGCAGAAACTTTCTTATTCCTCAAGGATTGGCTGTATTAGCTACTCCTTCTGCAAGGAAAGTTCACGCTGAAAATTTAAGACAGCGCGCTCACAAGGAGGCTCAGCTTGTTAAAGAAGCTCAAACTATAGCAGATAGACTTTCTGCTCTTCAATTGAAGCTACAGGCGAAAGTAGGTTCAGGAGACAAACTGTTTGGATCGATTTCAAACATTGATCTAGCTGCCGCTCTAGAGATGCAGAATGAAGCCATTGACAAGAAATACATCATTGTTCAAGGTGGCTCAGTGAAGCGTTTGGGGGCATACACGGCCAAGGTTCGTTTGCACAGAGATGTGATTGCTGACCTTGCCTTTGAGGTAGTTCCTGAATCAAATTAAGTACTGCACCTCGTTAACACCTATTCAAGGGGCCTTTTTGGCCCCTTTTTAGTTATGAAATTTCGTAGATTAACCAAAGAACAGTTTGAGAGCATGCACGAAGAGTTTAGTGCTTTTTTGGCTTCCAACGGTGTAGATAAGACACTCTGGGATAGCAAAAAAGTCAACGAATCTTCAGAAGTGGATGAGCTGTTGGATCAGTTTAGCGATCTGGTTTGGGATGCAGTCCTTGAAAAGGCTGGATATATTGAGAATATTTCTGCAAATCACCTGTTTTTATTCAAGTGTTTAGACCAAGAAATCAAGCTAATTGCTATTGAGGTGAGTAATACAGAGATTGATTTAAGAGAACAGTCTGGATTTGAATGGTTTAAAAAGCATTACAATTCAGATTACATCAGCTACAAACGCGCATCAAAGGCGTATTCGAAAGCGAGAAATGAAGATAAATTTGAATTGATAGAAAAAGGAGGCGTTATTACCAAGGGCGCCTTGTACGATTGGTTTGAAGACCTGTTGGACCTATCTTCGGAGTAAATAAAGTCGATACATATGGCTACAAACGCAAGTTTAGCGAAGGGCACTAGAGATTTTTACGGAGATGAACTGAGTAAAAGACAGTTCATGATAGGTGTTATTGAAAAACATTTCAAGCAGTTTGGTTTCTCCAGAATTGAAACCCCGAGTTTTGAAAACTACGCCACCTTAATCGGAAAATACGGTGAAGAAGGAGATCGATTAATCTTCAAGATTCTAAAGTCAGGCGACTATTTGTCAAAGGCTAATGAAGCGGCTTTGACCTCTAGAAATAGCCAAGACCTCACCCCCGATATCAGTGACAAAGCGCTGCGCTATGATTTGACCGTGCCTTTTGCGCGTTTTGTGGTACAGCACCAAAACGAGCTAGCTTTTCCGTTTAAACGTTATCAAATTCAGCCTGTTTGGCGTGCAGATCGACCGCAAAAGGGCAGATACAGAGAATTTACACAATGTGATGCCGATGTAGTGGGTGCGCAATCGCTGTGGCAGGAGCTTGAATTTTTGCAGCTGTATAATGCCGTTTTTACCGAATTGGGATTGATTGGCGAGAATAAGGTTAAGATAAAATTGAACAATAGAAAGCTGCTTTCTGGTATAGCCGAGGTTTTGGCTATTGGAGATCGATTAGCTGAATTCATGATCACCTTAGATAAGTTAGATAAACTAGGCGCTGATGCGGTTGCAGAAGAACTTAGATTACAAGGATTCGAAGACAGTGTTTGGAATACGATGCAGTTTTTCCTGGACGATTCGATCAGTCAAGAGCACAAACTAGATAAATTACACCATCTATTAGCCACTTCTGCTATTGGTCTTAAGGGCTTAGAAGAACTCAAGTTTTTACTGAACCAGTCTCGCTTATTTAATCTAGAGGCCATTCACCTCACATTTGACCTCACTTTAGCGCGAGGCCTTCACTACTACACCGGAACCTTATACGAGGTCAGTGCTCCAGAAAGCGTTCAATTAGGCGCTATCGGCGGAGGCGGCCGATACGATAATTTAACTGAAGCATTCGGGGGTACAGAAATGAGTGGGGTAGGAATTTCTTTTGGACTAGACAGACTGTACCTCGTGATGGAAGAGTTGCAGTTGTTTGGTAGTCATTTAGAAGACCAAATCGATATAGTTGTCTTATTCTTGGAGCAATCTGACCCCATACGCTTATTGCAGCTCATAAGCCAATTGAGGTCAAAGGGTGTGGCCTCTGAACTGTACCCAGAAATGGCGAAGACGGCCAAGCAATACAAGTATGCCGAAAAGAGAAAAGCCAGATTTGTGCTGTATCAAAATGGTAAGGGAGAATCTTCAAAATCGCTGACCCTAAAGAACATGAAGACTTCCGAAATACATGAATTCGATTTCGAAAGTCTTCATGATATGATCACTGTTATTGGGGCTTAATCCCTAATCTTCAAAGTAAGAGAATTGATCTCCAGACTTAATGGCAAGCAGTGAGTTGTAAATGAGTCGAATAACGTTGGCCACATCTTCTTTATGAACTGTTTCGACCGTGGTATGCATGTAGCGCAAAGGCAGCGAGATTAGCGCCGAGGCAACCCCTCCATTGCTGTAAGCGAAGGCGTCGGTGTCTGTTCCGGTGTAACGTGACGAGGCGTGACGCTGAAAAGGAATTTTATGGCTTTCAGCCGTTTCAATAATCAGGTCTCTAAGCTTGTGCTGAATTGCAGGTGCATACGAGATTACCGGTCCGTCTCCCATTTTGGTTTCACCTTGCTCAATTTTGCTGATCATAGGGGTAGTAGTGTCGTGAGTTACATCGGTAACTATAGCCACATTGGGTTTTAGGCGCTGGGTGATCATCTCGGCCCCGCGTAGTCCGATCTCCTCTTGAACAGAGTTGGTGATGTATAGTCCGAATGGAAGAGTGACCTTATTTTCTTTTAAAAGCCTACCTACTTGAGCAATCATAAATCCACCTGCTCGATTGTCTAGGGCTCTGCACACAAAATGATTTTTGTTTAGGACTTTAAAGTGGTCGGGGTAAGTGATGACGCATCCTACATGAACCCCTAACTTTTCTACCTCTTTTTTGTCTTTTGCACCAATGTCGATAAAGATATTTTCCAATTTTGGAGTCTCTTCTTTACCCGGTTTTCGGGTGTGAATTGCGGGCCATCCAAAAACGCCTTCAACGATTCCATTTTTAGTGTGAATATTCACCCATTTGGAAGGAGCTATTTGATGGTCACTTCCGCCGTTTCGAATCACATAAATGAGTCCGTTATCAGTAATGTAATTGACGTACCACGAGATTTCGTCTGAGTGCGCCTCGATAACTACCTTATAGTTGGCCTCTGGATTAATTACCCCAACAGCTGTTCCATATGTATCAGTAATAAAAGTGTCTACATAAGGTTTTAAATAATTCATCCATATTTTTTGACCCTGAGCTTCATATCCAGTAGGCGAGGCATTGTTCAGGTATTTTTCAAAAAATGTTAGTGCTTTTTTGTCTAGAATTTCTGCGGTCTTCATGATCCTATAATTTTGCTCTAATTTAGCGAATATCTAACGGTATGAAATACTCAATCACCTTGATTTTTGCTTTCAGTTTAGGCGCTTTTTTTACCCTTAGCGCCCAAGAAACGATGCGCTATAAATTGGAGAACGACAGTGTTTTTAGTGAAACAATTGAGTTAAATGAGGTATATGTACTGGGTCCTTTGCGCTTTGAGGATGAAGCCGAGCGCGTAGCTTACTTTAGACACCAGTACCGCGTATTTAAAGTGTACCGTTATGCCCTAATGGCCTCACATCGATTAGATAGCCTAAAAATGCGGCTTGAAAAGATCACATCTAAGCGCAAGCAACGGCTTTACACTAAACAGGTCAAGGACTTTCTGCAAGATGAGCTCACAGAGGAGCTTAAGAAACTCTCAAGGTCAGATGGTCGTGTGCTCATCTCTTTGGTCGATCGTCAAACCGGAATTAGCGCGTTTGATCTGGTTAAGGACTACCGCAACGGTTTTACAGCATTCTGGTATCAGACAGCGGCTAAATTGTACGACATGGATCTCAAGTCAACCTATAACCCCTATGAGAATCGATTGGATTACTGGACGGAGGATATCCTGCAGCGCGCCTACCTTCGAGGATTATTGAGGTACGAAGAGGCATTTAGACCCATTGACCTTAAAAAAATGGAGGCTATTTGGTTGGACCTGAGGAAGCGTCAAAAAGAAACTGCATCATCAAGCGAATAGCTTTAAATCCGAAGAAAAGCGCTAAAAGCGATAGAACACCACCAAAAAGGGCTACGGGCCAGAAAAGGGGATGGTCTTCATTTTTGAATGCACTGCTTAAAACAAGTGGCCCGGAGGCCATGAATACCAAGGCGATTAGCCAATGTTTTATTCCTTTACGCAGTTTTTCTCCCATGCCTAACTCGCACTAAAGTGTAGCGATCAATTGATTCAATGTAGAGCTGGGTCGCATGGCTTGATTGGCTAGTGCCGCCTCTGGAGCGTAATATCCGCCGATGTTTTGAGGTTTTCCTTGCGTTTGATTAATCTCTTCGAGTATCCGAGCACTTTGATCGGTTAATGCCTTGCTTAATGCTGAAAAGCGATTCTTTTCTGACGGGCTGAGTTCAGCGCTTGCAAGGGCGTCAATCCAAAATTTAACTAAGTAGAAGTGACTTCCTCTTGTGTCTAATGAGCCTACAGATCGTTGAGGGCCAAGATTTTCATTTAAGAGACGTTCTACAGCCTCGCCTAAAGCGTTGGCATAGATCATTAGATCTTTATTTGCTGTTTTTTGAGCAATAAACTCCAAGGCCACTTCAAGGGCCAAAAACTCTCCTAACGAATCCCAGCGTAAATGCCCTTCTTCTAGAAATTGCTGCACGTGCTTTGGAGCAGAGCCACCAGCCCCCGTCTCAAATAAGCCCCCTCCATTCATTAAGGGAACTATAGAGAGCATTTTTGCAGAAGTACCTACCTCGAGAATGGGAAAAAGATCGGTTAAATAGTCTCTTAGGACGTTTCCGGTCACTGATATGGTGTCTTTTCCTGCCTTTAGTCGTTTTAGGGTTTCGTAGGTAGCCTCGGCCACGGGTAGTATGCGGATGTCGAGTTGGTCGGTGTCTTCTTCTGCCAAATAAGCCGTTACCTTCTTGATCAGTTCAGCATCATGAGCTCTGTGCTCATCTAACCAAAAAATAGCTGGTGTCTGTGATAGTCTAGCACGCTCTACCGCTAATGACACCCAATTTTTAATGGCGGGGTCTTTTACTTGACACATGCGCCAAATGTCTCCAGCCTCAACCGTTTTTTCAATGAGCACTTCTTGTGTTTCTTCATCGATAACAGCTACCGAACCCGCTGAGTCGATTTCAAAGGTTTTGTCGTGAGATCCGTATTCTTCTGCCTTTTGAGCCATAAGCCCTACGTTAGGTACGGTTCCCATTGTAGCGGGATCAAACGCTCCGAATTGCTTGCAGAAATCTATAGTGGTCTGATAGACCGATGCATAGGAGCTGTCAGGTATGATGGCTAACGTATCTCTGAGTGCGCCAGTAGAATCATGCATTTTTCCTGAGTTTCGGATCATAGCCGGCATAGAGGCATCTATAATCACATCACTTGGAACGTGCAGATTAGTAATTCCTTTATCGGAATTCACCATTGCCCATTCAGCCGAATCGATTAAGCGGTCTAGAATGGCCGAGCGCAGTTTTAACGCGCCATCTGACCCGTTGGTTTCTAAACTGTTCAGTACGCTTTGTAACCCTTCATTAAGGTTGATATTAACTTCCTGTAATACAGAAGAATGAAATGTAAAAAGGTCATTGAAATAGGCAGATAGAGCATGACCAAAAATGATGGGGTCTGAAACCTTCATCATTGTAGCCTTAAGGTGCAGCGAAAGCAACACGTTTTCGCCCTTAGCCTCAGCGTAGGCGGTGTTAAAGAAAGACTGAAGTGCTTGTTTTTGCATCACACTCACATCAATAATTTCTTTTTTGGCAAGCATCAAAGCCGATTTAAGTACAACCGTTCTTTGATCTGTCGTCGTCAATACAATAGACACTTTGCGTTCTCTATCAAGGGTCAACGATTGTTCAGTGTGTTTGAAATCTCCTGAATCCATCGTCTTTACGCGAGTGGCACTCGAGGAGCTCCAAGGGCCCATGCTATGCGGATTGTTGCGCGCAAAATTCTTAACCGCTTTAGGCGCTCTACGATCCGAGTTTCCCTCTCTAAGTACCGGATTCACAGCACTTCCTTTAATTTTATCGTAGCGTAACTTGACCTCCTTTTCGCCGTCGTTAGTCGGGTTATCAGGGTAATCGGGAACAGCAATTCCCTTGTCTTGTAATTCTTTAATGGCCGCCTTTAGCTGGGCCATTGAGGCACTGATGTTGGGCAGTTTTATGATAGTTGTTCCCTCTAGCTTTGCAAGTTCGCCCAACTGAGCTAGGGCATCTTCGGTCTTATATTCTTCGGGCAATCGATCTGAAAAGGCGGCGAGAATTCTGCTTGAAAGCGAGATGTCTTTGAGCCTGAACTTTACACCAACACCCTCGGTAATTTTCTTGATTAGCGGAAGAAAAGAATTGGTGGCCAGTGCTGGGGCCTCATCGGTCATGGTATAATAGATCGTATTCATATGCACGCAGTAGATTTGGTTTATTAGTGTTTAGGTCTGAAAACGGGGTAAATATAGGTCACAAAAAATGCCGTGAAGCGAAACTTAACACGGCATTACGAAGTTTGCAAGCAAAGAGCCTTTTTAGTTTCTTTCTTCTTTAATTCTGGCCTTTTTACCCGTTAAATTTCTAAAGTAGAAAATACGTGAACGACGTACTTTTCCTCGTTTGTTGATTTCTATTTTCTGAAGAGCTGGCATATTGATAGGAAATACCCTTTCAACACCCACGGTTCCAGACATTTTTCGAATGGTAAAGGTTTCAGTAATACCACTTCCACGTCTCTGAATGACTACGCCTTTGAAGAACTGAGTTCTGGTCTTTTCACCTTCTTTGATCTCATAATAAACAGTGATAGTATCTCCAGCACTGAAATCAGGGAAATCTTTTTTTTCTACAAACTTGTTCTCTACGTATTGTACTAAATTCTCCATGACGGAACTTCTTTAAAAACTGACGGCAAAAGTAATACTTTATTTTGGTTTATACTAGCGCATTTAATGGCAATTTCAGTCTTTCAACAGGTCAGGTCTTCGCGCTTCAGTGCGCTTTAGGGCTTCACTTTCGCGCCACTCTTCGATAGCGCTAAAATTACCGCTGAGCAGCACCTCAGGCACCTTCATTCCGTTGAATTCAGCAGGCCTTGTGTATACAGGAGGTGCCAGAAGGTTGTCTTGAAAAGAATCGCTAAGGGCAGATCCGGCATCGTTCAGTACTCCAGGAAGCAGCCGTATAAGGCTGTCTGCGAGTACGGCTGCTGCGAGTTCTCCGCCCGAAAGCACATAGTCTCCGATAGACACCTCGTGAGTGACCCACAAGTCTCTGATGCGTTGATCGATGCCTTTGTAGTGACCGCAGATCAGTATAAGCCGTTTGTTGAGTGACATAGCATTCGCTGTAGACTGCTTCCAACTTTCGCCGTCAGGTGTGAGATAAATAATGGCATCAGCCGGCTGATCTGAGGTGAGCTTCTCTAGAAGCGTGTTCAGTGGTTCAGCCATCATGACCATGCCAGCCCCTCCGCCAAACTGATAGTCGTCTACCTGCCGGTAATTGCCTATGCCGTATTCCCTGAGATCATGAATGCTAATAGTCACTAGCCCCTTATCAATAGCACGCATTAGAATAGAATGCCTAAAGGGACTCTCAAGCAATTCGGGAACTACCGAAACGATATCAATGTGCAACGTCAGCGAATTTAAACGTCAAAACTAATTAAATATCAGGGTTTCTTTCTCTCCGTTCTCATTTAGAATGGTTATCGCTCTTCTTGAAGCCCTTCCTGACTCAGCTAATTGCGCTGCATCTTCAATTGATTTAACTGGTTTTCCGTCTATGGCGATGATGATTTTGTTTTCAAGCGCATACGAACGGTAATATTCGGCTACGGCAATGATTCTGACTCCTCCATCAATCGAAAGTGCTTTTTTCTCATCTGTTGATAGGTTCTCAACCCGCATTCCCAGGTAAGGAAGGTCGATGATCTCATTCTTGCTTAGCACTACCTCTTTATCAATCAACTCGCCATCGCGTTCGATGATCACAAGAACAGTATCTCCTGGTCTTCTAGATGAAAGGTGGCCTGTGAGACCGGTGAAATTTTTGATCGAAACTCCATCTACCGATCGAATGATGTCTCCTTCTTGTAGTCCGGCTTGGTCGGCGCCTGAATTTTTTGCAACTCCAGCTACATAAACTCCTTCAATTTGATCCAAACCTTGATCTATGGCTTCTTTCGAGCTCGATCTTAGCGTAGTAATTCCTAAAATGCCCTTTTGAACGGCTCCAAATTCGAGCAGATCCTCCACCACCTTTTTTGCGATGTTACTCGGCACAGCGAATGAATACCCAACATAGGATCCTGTTCGCGATTTAATGGCTGTATTAATTCCTATG
>JAURPW010000133.1:0-10258 GCA_030836435.1 Flavobacteriaceae bacterium | reverse complement strand
CCTTTACACTCTATCTTTTTTTGGCGGCACTGTTTATCACCTCATTGGTGGTCTCTAATCTGATCTTTCAGAAGTTCTTTTTTTGGCAGCCTTTCGGAGAGCTAACGGTGTTTGGCGCTCCTATCTTCGAAGTTTCAGTGGGTATTCTTCCGTACCCAATCACCTTTTTGATTACCGACTTGATCTCTGAGATTTTCGGAAAAAAAATGGCGAATAAGGTGGTGGTAGCTGGAATTTTCGCCTCCGTATTTTCACTGCTAATCGTTTACACGGCTGCCTCTGCTCCGGCTACTTCGTGGTCGCCTGTAGCGGATGCACAGTTCACGAATGTGTTTGGAAACACCATTGTGGCCGTCTTTGCCTCGATGATGGCCTACCTGCTCGCGCAGTTTGTCGACATTCAAATCTATCATTTTTGGAAGCGGGTTACTCAAGGAAAGCACCTGTGGCTGCGCAACAACTTTTCGACCTTTTCGTCTCAGTTTATCGACACCTTCGCAGTGGTATTTCTGCTTAGCGCGTTCGGAGAAATTTCGTGGGACCGCTTCTGGGGTTTGGTCATCGCAGGCTTTCTATTTAAGGTTATGATCGCCGTGGCTGACACACCAGTGCTCTATCTCTTGGTCTATGCGGTTAAAAAAAGATTCAACCTCAAAACCAATGAAGAGATAGACCTTTTTGACACGACCAAAGCGACGAGCTAGTAAATATCTAGCCCTACCACATACCCCTCATAAGAGCGCAGGTTAATTACGCTGAGGTCTTCGAAGATAAGATACTGCCCCTTTATGCCCTTTAATACCCCAGTTAAGGGCTGTTCGGTGCTTAAACTTTGTCGGCCACCAAGTGTTCCTGTTGGTGTATACGGAAAGTTAAATTCCTCCAGTGTAGGTGAGCCAATGATGTAGGGTATAACCTCTTCAGGTAGGTAGTCTTTTAGTGCCTGAAACTGCTGAAGTAGGTCTCTTGGCTTTTCTTCTTGAGAAAGCATGGCTTTCCATTGCGTTTTGTCGCTGATGTGTTGTTTGAGGGCGACTTCGGCTACTCCGGCCAGATAGCGATTGGGGACTTCGAGTACGGCCATCGCTTGATGGGCCCCCTGATCGATCCATCTTGTTGGAACTTGACTTTTTCGCGTCACGCCTACCTTAATGGCTCCGGTATTTGAAAGGTAGACCATATGAGGCTGCAGCTGCATCCGCCTCTCGAACTCTAGATCGCGATCGGCTATTCCAAGGTGGGCCTTGCTTTCTTCAGGTTTCATGATCCATGAGCCCGCCTTGGCTGATTCAAAAAAACAATTCTTGCAAAAGCCTTGCTTAAATATGGGAGCATCATCTCCACAGCTAAGGCAGTGGTAGCCCAAATGGGTAAAGCGAAGGGTTTTTCCAAGGCAGTCATTAAGCTTGACAAATTCTTCGCCTAAATGCAGAAAGTAGTTAATGGTGGCCGTCGGTTCGGTCTCCATTTTGGTTAATACTCCTTGATAAAGCATAGGCCCTGTGTGTATCTTTGGTAAACTAAGTAGCCTAAAGATACAATTTATGAACCTGCCCCTCTTCAATTCAATTGCCTCCTGGTTACTCAAAAAGCGCTTGCACCAGATTGAACTTTTTGTCAAGTATCCGGCTGATGTGCAGCACGAATTGTTGCTCAAATTGGTCGACATGGCTGTGGATACGGAGGTCGGAAGGCGCTATCACTTTGAAGAAATAACCAACTACGAGCAATTTGCAAGACAGGTTCCTTTAAGTTACTACGAAGACTTGGCTCCGCTCATACAACGCTGTAGAGAGGGAGAGCAGCAACTTTTTTGGCCAACCCCCATTAAGTGGTTTGCCAAGAGCAGCGGAACAACTAATGCCAAGAGTAAGTTTATTCCGGTTAGTCAGGAGGCCCTAGATGACTGTCACTACAAGTCGGGAAAAGACTTGCTCTCTCTTTATTTGAACAATAATGAAAACTCAAAGCTCTTCACCGGAAAAAGCTTGAGGTTGGGAGGTAGTAAAGAGCTCTACAAAGAGAACGGATCGTATTTCGGAGACCTCTCGGCCATTCTTATTGACAACCTGCCCAAATGGGCTGAATACAGCAGCACCCCGAGTAACCGGGTTTCGCTCATGTCTAATTGGGAAGAGAAGTTGAAGGCGATAATTGCAGAAAGTACCAAAGAGAATGTGACTTCGCTTGCTGGTGTTCCCTCTTGGATGCTTGTTTTACTCACCGAGTTAAAAGAAGATTCTGGGGCTGCTGATCTGTTTGAAGTCTGGGAACATCTTGAGGTGTACTTTCACGGCGGAGTGAGCTTCACCCCATACCGTGCCCAATACGAGAAGCTATTGCCTCGAGTAAATTTTAAGTATTACGAGATCTACAATGCCTCTGAGGGATTTTTCGCCATTCAAGACCGTAACTACCACAACGACCTCTTGCTCATGCTCGACTACGGTATTTTCTATGAGTTTATAGATGTGAACACACTAGATTCGGAGCAGCCCAAAGCCATCCCGCTTTGGGAGGTGGTGATGGGGGTAAATTACGCCATGGTGATCACTACCAATGCGGGCCTATGGCGCTATATCATAGGAGATACGGTGCGATTCACTTCGCTTTCTCCTTTTCGCATAAAAATTACGGGACGCACCAAGCACTACATCAATGCATTTGGAGAAGAGCTCATCGTAGAAAATGCCGAGCAGGCACTGCGAACGGCTTGCGAACAAACCGCAGCTTCGTTAACAGATTACACGGCAGCACCTATCTATATGAGTGAAAATGAAAAGGGTGCTCACGAGTGGATTATTGAGTTTAGAACCCCTCCGAATGATCTGAAGCGATTTACCCTGGTACTTGACGACGCACTGAAGCACCTGAACTCTGATTACGAAGCCAAGCGACAGTCAGACATCACCTTAAAAATGCCGGTCATACGTGTGGCTCCTGAGGGTTTGTTTTATCAGTGGCTAAAATCGAAAGAAAAGGTGGGTGGTCAGCACAAAATACCTAGGCTATCCAATTCAAGGGCTTACCTAGAAGAATTGCTGCAATTTATGAAGCAGCTTTAAGCGTGCTCAGCGATTTTGAATGCGTTTCAAGTTGCGCTTCAACGTAGGCTTTGTCAACTTTTAGGTGCTTGAGCTCTCCCGAAGGCATTTCGAACATAGCGTCTGTAAACACCGCCTCGCAAAGCGTTCTTAGACCACGAGCGCCCAGCTTGTACTCTAGCGCCTTGTCGACAATGTAGCCTTTGGCTTCTTCGTCGATCTCTAACTGAATTCCGTCTATCTCAAATAGCCTCTCGTACTGCTTAAGCAGCGCGTTTTTAGGTTGACTCAAAATCAAGAGTAGGCTTTCTCGGTCTAGAGGGTCCATATGGGTCAAGACCGGTAGTCGTCCAATAATCTCTGGAATCAGCCCAAAGCTCTTCAGATCTCTAGGGGTGATGTACTGCAGCAGGTTTTCGGCGTCGATACGGTCTTTTTTCACTGCGCTGCTATATCCTACAGCTTGACGGTTCAATCGCTGGGAGATATGTCGCTCAATTCCATCAAAGGCACCGGCGGCGATAAAGAGAATGTTCGAAGTGTCTACCTCTATAAATTTTTGATCGGGATGCTTTCGTCCGCCCTTAGGTGGAACATTAACGGTCGTTCCCTCAAGTAACTTGAGTAAACCTTGCTGCACACCTTCGCCGGAGACATCTCGGGTGATAGACGGATTGTCGCTCTTGCGCGCGATCTTGTCAATTTCATCGATAAACACGATGCCCCTTTGAGCCTTCTCTAGATCGTAATCAGCAGCTTGCAGCAACCGAGTCAAAATGCTCTCCACGTCTTCTCCTACGTAACCCGCTTCGGTGAGCACGGTTGCATCAACAATGGCTAAAGGCACATGCAATAGCTTGGCGATCGTCTTGGCTACAAGTGTTTTTCCGGTTCCGGTCTGACCGACCATCATGACATTGCTCTTCTGAATTTCAATTTCGTCTTTAGAGGTAGGCTTGAGTAATCTCTTGTAGTGATTGTACACCGCCACTGAAAGCACACGCTTGGTCTTTTCTTGACCAATGACGTACTCGTCTAAAAAGGCCTTAATGTCTTTGGGCTTTCGCAGTTCAAAAGCCTCTTCTATGCTCTCTTTATGACGTCCTTTTTGCTCTTCAGCAACAATGTGATAGGCCTGCTCGATGCAGTCATCACAGATGTGCGCGTCGATGCCTGCTATGAGGAGGTTCGTTTCTTGTTTTTTGCGCCCGCAAAAGGAGCATTGAAGTGTGTCAGCGCTCATGAATGGCTTTTAGCTGCTTGGTTGACGTGATAGAATCTCATCGATCATTCCGTATTCTTTGGCGGCCTCTGCACGCATCCAGTAGTCGCGGTCACTGTCTTGATAGACCTTGTCAAAGGGTTGCTTACTGTGCTTGGCAATGATCTCATAGAGCTCGTCTTTGAGCTTTAATATTTCTCGAGCGGTAATTTCAATGTCTGACGCTTGGCCTTGTGCTCCGCCTAGCGGCTGGTGAATCATCACTCTTGAATGCTCAAGCCCGCTTCGCTTACCCTCTGCACCTGCACAGAGCAATACGGCGGCCATGGAAGCGGCAATACCGGTGCATATGGTGGCCACATCGGGTCTTATAAACTGCATAGTGTCGTAAATACCGAGACCCGCGTAAACACTTCCGCCTGGAGAATTGATGTAGATCTGAATGTCTTTTGTAGAGTCGGTGCTTTCTAGGAACAACAATTGCGCCTGAATGATGTTGGCTACTTGATCGTTGACAGCTGTCCCTAAGAAGATGATGCGGTCCATCATCAGCCTAGAAAACACATCGAATATGGCAATGTTCATTTGCCGCTCTTCTATAATATTTGGTGTCATGGCCATGGGATACATGCTCGAAACGATTTGATCGTAGTAGAGCGAGTTGATTCCCTGATCTTGAATGGCAAATTTTTTAAACTCTTTTTGATAATCCATGCTGCTTAAATGGGCTTGTTAGTGCTTCTTTCAAAGATACTTTAAAATTAGGCGTAGGCCTCTTTCATGAATTCTTCGAAGGTGACCTTTTTCTTTTTGAGCTTGGCTTTTTCTTTGAACAACTCAAGAATGCGCTCGTTGATTAACTGGCCAGAAAGACGCCTCACTTCTTCTTCATTCTGCATGATCGAAGCCGAAATAGACTCGAGTTCTTCTTCAGTAGGGTTCATTCTTCCAAATTGCGCCATTTGGCTAGCCACGTATCCCTTGGTGAATTCTTTAAGGTCTTCGAAGGCAATCTTTATGTCGTTTTGGGCGATGAGCTTCGATTCGATGAGCTGATAGCGGATACCTTTCTCTGTTCTTTCGTATTCTTCAATCGCCTCTGCTTCGGTTAGCGGATTTTCGCCCCCGTGTTGCATCCAGCGGATCAAAAACGCTTTAGGCAAGTCGAATTTGGTCTCTTCAATCAATTTTTCAGTGACATCGTTCATCAATTTCTGATCAGACTGCTGCTCGAACTGCGCCTCAGAATCTACTTTGATGCGCTCTTTCATTTCTGCTTCAGACTTCACCTTATCAGGACCAAATAATTTGTCAAAAAACGCCTGGTCTAAGGCAGCCGGTGTTCTCAAGTTGACCTCTTCAAGGTTAAACTCAGCCGTTGCATTTAGCTTCTCTACTTGTTCTTTTGGCATTCCTAAAACACGCGCCAAAACATGCGTTTCTTCAAACAAGCCTTTGGTGCTAAGTGCTACCGTATCGCCTACCTTTTTACCGATGAAAGCCGATTGATTCTTCTTTCCCTTAAGGTCTTTTACGCTAAAGGTTGCACGGTTGGTTTGCTCTTCAACCGTAACCGTTGCGGCTATTTCGGTGTCTGAGGTTACTTCAGGCTTGGTCTCTAGGGTGCCGTATTGGTTTCTGAGACGCTCAACCTGCTCCTTGAGGCTCTTGTCTGAGACCGTGATCTCGTATTGGGTGAGGGTTTTCTTAGATGGAAAGGCCGGTTCAAAATCAGGAGCAAGCCCAATTTCAAATTCAAAGTTTAAGGGTTCGCGATTCCAGTCAAAGTCTTCTACTTCTTTGGGAAGAACGTTGCCCAGTAGGTCTAACTTTTCTTTCTGAATATAGTCGCTGATGGCATTCTGTAAGAGTTTATTGACCTCTTCAGCCTTTACGCCTTGCTCGTATTGTTTTTTGATCAAAGACATGGGTACCTGTCCTTTTCTAAATCCGGGAATGGCTGCGCGCTTGCGGTAGTCTTTGAGTAAGGTGTCTACCTTCTCTTGGTAGTCGTTTTGAGAAACGGTTACGGTCAACACCGCATGTAATGCATTGAGTTCTTTTTTGCTAATCTCCATGAGTCCTTGAAGGGGTTAAAAAACGAGCCGCAAAATTAGGTTATTTCGCTACGGCTCACAAATCAAAAAAGCGACTTACAGCCGCATCGAAAGCCTCGGGCTGTTCGGCGTGAAGCCAGTGTCCGGCATCGGCAATAGACACCATTTGATAGTTTGGAAAATGATGCGCGATAAGAGGCAGGTCTTGGTCGCTTATGTAGCCCGAATTTAATCCGCGAATAAACAGGATTTCTAGTTCGCTGCGCATTTGGGGTTCAAGCCCCTGAGTTACGGTGCTCTGATCTTCTCTAAAGCGACTGATATTGCAGCGAATGCGCAACACATTATCAGCTGTACGCTCTAGATTTTTGAGCAAAAAATAACGCAGTTGAAGACTCTCAAAGCGCGGCTCGAGAAAGTCTTCGGCCTCTTTTCGCTGCTCAAACTGTTGTTGATCAAGTTCGTAAAGGGCATCTAAAATTTCGGTGTGCTGATGCGGGTACGACTTTGGCGCTATATCGGCGATTACGGCCTTTTGAACGCGTTCAGGATAAGCGGTGGCCAAAAACATAGCGGTTTTGCCACCCATTGAATGCCCTAAAACTTCGAACTGATCTATCTGATTATGATCGGCGTAGGCGATGACGTCGTTAGCCATAGTGGGGTAATCCCATTGGTCGCTGTGAAAGCTCTTACCGTGATTTCTGGCATCTAAAAGGTGAATACTTCTGCCGCTTTGGCTCCATTTTTTCGCAAAGGTCTTCCAATTGTCGCCACTGCCTAAAAAACCGTGGAGTATAAACAAAGGCTTTCCTTCACCAATAACGTTAGCGTGCAAGAGCATCAGGCTGGTTGATTTAATAGCTTCAAGTAGCGTTCTACCACGTTTTTTAGCCCTAGTTCAATAGACTCACAAATCAGTGCGTGACCTATTGAAACTTCTAAAAGATCGGGTATGTGCGCCGCAAAAAAGGCTATGTTTTCTAGTGATAGGTCATGCCCGGCATTAAGGCCTAAGTTGAATTCGCGGGCCTTATTAGCGGTTGCTATAAAAGGCTGAATGGCGGCCTCTCGATCTTTAGCATAACCTTGAGCATAGGGCTCAGTATAGAGTTCAATGCGATCGGTTCCGGTTTCTGCTGCATAGGCGACCATTTCAGGATCTGCATCTAAAAAGATAGAGGTGCGAATGCCCTGCTGTTTAAATCGGGCGATGACCTCTTTTAAAAAGGGGAGATGGGTCTTGCAGTCCCATCCGGCATCTGAGGTAATGGCGTCTTCTGCGTCTGGAACCAGTGTTACCTGAGTAGGGCGTACTTCGAGCACGAGATCAATAAACGATTGAACAGGATTGCCCTCTATATTAAATTCGGTAGTAATTAGCCCCTTTAAATCGCGAGCATCTTGGTATTTAATGTGTCTCTGGTCGGGCCTTGGGTGCACCGTAATTCCCTGAGCACCATAGGCTTCGAGAGATTGAGCGGTTTTTAGAAGGTCAGGGTTGTTGCCTCCGCGTGCGTTGCGAAGGGTAGCCCATTTATTGATGTTAACGCTTAGTTTGGTGGCCATAGCTTTAGTTGGGAGTCGAGTAATTCTGGGCAAAAATAGCGAATCTCAAAAGGAATAAAGTCTGTCGAATATCCGTAATTTGCAGTGTGGATTTTCAAGATTTCACCTTATCGCAGCTTAGAAACGATGGCTTGCCAAGTTTTGAGCTGACCCAGCGTATTAGTGAGCTCACTACTTTTTTTGAGCACGCTAATTATTCGCATGCGGCTATTACGCAAGACGGATTGCTCGTGGGTTGCGTTCCGAACTACGTGTTAACGCCCTATGAGCCGACTGACGCGATCGCTGAGCTTGCCGACGAGTGGGAAGACTTCTCGATTCAATCTAGCGCCTATTGGCTCGATGCCCTAGAGAAAGTGCTTCTGGCTGATGCAGATATCATACCGGTGGTTGATGATCGGCGATTCTTTTTAGGATACTATTTACTCGAGGATCTCGAGCTCTTTTTGGCGCGTACTCCTTTTCTTACCGAAGGCGGAACCGTGATTGTAGTCTCAGTCCCCAAAGAGGCGTATTCTATAAGCCAATTGACCCAAGTGGTTGAGGCCAACAACGCGCGTGTGTTAGGTGTGATGCAAACTGCAGATCACGGTACGCGAATCGAAATCACGCTGAAGGTAGTGACCGAATCGATGAGTGCACTGCTTATAGAGCTTAGGCGATACGACTATAATATTGAAAGCGCCCTGTACGAAGACCTTTTTGCGCAGCAATTGAAAGAGCGCTCAGATTACTTTGAAAAATTTCTAAACCCCTAAGCGCTCATGGCCAAAGCTATTGCCTTTTTTGGACTACAGTTTGAGGCAGAAAACTGCAGCCTGGTAGAGAAATTGATTCGCCGGGCCGAAGAATTGGGTTTTGAAGCCCTAGTAGAAGAAAAATACCTGGCGCAGCTCGGCCAATGCCAGTTGTCAAAAACCGTTAAGTCGTTTAGCACCCAAGACGATTTACACGCCGAAGTGGAGTTAATGATCAGTTTGGGAGGTGACGGAACCATGCTTAGAGCCGTGACTTATATAGGTCACAAAAATATTCCGCTTGTAGGTATCAATACCGGACGTCTGGGCTTCTTATCGCTTTTGTCTACTGCTGATGCTGAAACGCTTCTCGACCGCTTTGTATCCCACAATTACCGCTTAGAAGAACGCCAGCTATTGCAGCTCGATCTGAAGGGCGATGACACAGCGTTTAGCGAACATAACTTCGCCCTAAACGAAGTGGCGGTTAGTCGCAAAGACACCACCAGTATGATTACCATTGAGGCCTGGCTGAACGATGTCTATTTGACAACCTATTGGGCCGACGGATTGCTAGTAGCCACTCCCACCGGATCTACAGGTTATTCATTGAGTTGTGGAGGCCCCGTGCTTACGCCTGATGCTAAATCGTTGGTGATCACTCCGGTGGCTCCTCATCACTTGAATGCCAGGCCCTTGGTGGTAGATGACGCCACGCGCATTCGCCTGATAGTCGATTCGAGAGAGCCCTTTCATTTAGTGTCTATGGATTCCCGCATTGAAACGGTGGCTAACGGTGTAGAACTGCACATCAAAAAGGCCGACTTTACACTAAAGACGATCGCTTTCGAGGAAGACCACTTCTTTAAAACTTTACGCACAAAGCTGCTGTGGGGCGAAGACAAAAGAAACTAATCGGTTTATGAGAAGCTTCGTATTGACTGCGTTCATTGCCTGCCTATTCTCCCTAAGTGCGCTGCATGCGCAAACGGTATTGAATCGGCTAGAGGTGGGCCTAAGTGCTCAGGGGATTTCTGATTATGTCGACTTAAACGGATCGTCAAACGAGCTATTGGGCTCGCTCAGTTTTTCACCCGCCTTGGTCTTGCGCTACAACCTGCCTTACCGATTCGCCATTAGAGCGACTTTTTCTGTACTTGATAGAGATTTACTTCATTTATCAGAGGAAGGGGAAAAACTTATCGTAGAAGATAGTTACCTCTCAGTTCTTGGAGAATTTCATTTCAACGATTACAATATCTACCGGGCTAAAACGGCCCTAACACCTTATCTAGCTATTGGTCTCTCGGCTAATAGCGGAGTGGAAAATGAGAATTCGTCTACCGCTCGCGAGATTCATCCGGCCGCGCTATTTAGCTTTGGAGCAAAGCTGAAACGCAATCGGTTTATTCTGTCAAGTGAATTGGCTACTGGGGTTCGCATTGCCACTAAACAGAAATCACTACTGAATGACTGGTATGTGTTTCCTAATTTCACAATAACCTATACCTTTGGCCCCAACTTTTGAAGGGCTTAATGGAGCCCAATGACCTGACTGCGCATGAGTATTTCACCTAACGACAACCTTCCCAATCACCTTGCCATCATTATGGATGGTAATGGGCGTTG
>JAURPW010000132.1:0-12978 GCA_030836435.1 Flavobacteriaceae bacterium | reverse complement strand
GTTGATGTCGCTGATTTTATTGCGGTCAAGGGCATAAAGGCCATGGGAAATCAGTTGACCACACAAAAAATCAAACAGGTGATTGTAAACGAGCCGCTTGAGTACACCCCTGAAGAAGCTGTCGATGACGATTTAGATGAATCCGACGGATCTACAGCCTCTGATGATGGTGAACTTCGCTTATTCTAGTCGTCTAGCGTAGCCCTTTAAACGCTTGGCGTCTTTTAATATGCCGTACTCAAAAGAGTAACCTTCTTCATCGGTACTTAAAATCTTGATGTGCACGGCTTGCTGTTCATTGAGTGATTTGGGATTTTTGTTGCGCAACACAAACTCACAGTCATTGACCCACTTTACGGCAGAGGTGTCGGTTTTTCCTTGGTAGTAGTCGATCTCATAATCAGTGTAGCGCGTGAAGCGGCTGACAAGTGTGTCGCCATCTGTTACCGATACAAACTCAAACGAACCGGTTTTCACCAATGAGCAGTCGCGATCTGGTGGCGAATAACAACCATAGAGCGTCGATATTAAAACTACTAACGTTATTTTTGGCCTCATATAATAGAATCTGCTACAAATATAAGCTCTTAGAAACCGTGAATCGCTTCTGAACATGTTGAATACAGACACCGTTTTTCATTCGCGCTACCTTCCGCCAGATGTATTAAATCAGGTATTGAAAGAACACGCTGAACTACAGGAAATAGGTCGCTCGGTAGAAGGCAGGCCCATTTATGCGCTGCGATTGGGAAGGGGGCCTTTGAAGCTATTAGCCTGGTCTCAAATGCATGGAAACGAGAGTACGACTACTCGTGGCTTATACGATTTTTATGTGCAGATTAGAGGTGACGAACATTATCTCAGTCACTTTACTTTTGTATTTATTTTCCAATTGAATCCGGATGGGGCTCAGGCCTATACGCGAAATAACGCTAATCAGGTCGACTTGAACCGAGATGCATTGGCTCAAACGCAACCAGAGACCCAATCGTTCATGAAGCTATTGGATGACTTCGCTCCAGACCTCTGCCTGAACCTGCACGATCAGCGTACGCGATTTACTGTCGGTGAGACGGGGCGTGAAGCGGCCATTTCGTTTTTGGCCCCAGCCGCAGATGAGCAGCGCCTGCTCACAGATTCACGCCGACGTGCAATGGATTTAATCAGCGATGTTTTCAACGGTTTCAACACATCGGTTCGCCAACGGGTTGGGCGATTCGACGATTCCTTTAACATCAACTGTTTCGGAGACTATCTGGCCAATCGTTCGATTCCAACAATACTAATAGAGGCTGGCCAGTGGGGGACAGATTACGACCGTGTACTAACTAGGCGCTTGGTGGCCGAATCGCTCTTTGGAATCACTCAGAGCTGTGTGCCAAACAAAGTAAAAGAATCACTTGACGTCAAAACCTATTTGAGTATACCCGAAAATACCCAGTTTGGGTTCGACCAGGGGCATTTTGATCCAATAGCACAGAAACTAATAGGCATGCGGTACAACGAACGTTTAGATGGTGCCCAACTGTTGTTTGAGGTAGATGAACAAGAAGAAATACCCCTCCAAGATCAGCATAAGGTCTGTTTCAGAACCTTTTATACGCATTCTAGTAGGCCTTAAGAAAAAAGTGCCGTATCCTGCGATTTTCGAATAATTCTTAATTAATTTTGCATTTCGCCGAAAGATTGTCGGCAAAAAACTAAAAACTCTATTAGAAGTGCATTTATATGGCCAAAATTAAACTAGACGAAATCGACCATCAGATTCTGGATATGCTTATTGACAATACCAGAATTCCATACACTGACATAGCTAAGAAATTGTTGATCTCTGCCGGAACGGTTCATGTTCGCGTAAAAAAGATGGAGGATGCCGAACTTATTCAAGGTTCGTCTCTGACCCTAGACTACGTAAAGCTGGGCTATTCCTTCATAGCCTATGTGGGCATATTTCTTGAAAAAACCCACCAAACAAAATTTGTCTTAGAACGGCTCGAGGAGATTCCCTTTGTCACGGTTGCACACATTACAACTGGGAAATTCAATATCTTCTGTAAGATTCGTGCGCGAGACACTACGCATGCCAAAAACATTATATTCAAGATCGATGATATCGATGGCGTTAGCCGCACTGAGACCATGATATCGATGGAAGAATCGATCAATGATAAAAAACGCTTAATGCATCGAATTTTTAACGATATGTAAGGGTGTTGTAAAAGTCAAAGGCCTTTTGAAGGGCCTCATCGGTATAGGTGATGTCGTATTTGGCCTCACCGATTTTCGCTAAAGCCACAAAGTTCACCGCATCTTTGTGGTTTTTTTTGTCGTGCCTCATCAGTAATACAACCGCCTCTTGCGTTTCTCTCGAAAGTTGGGGTAAGGTATAGTAGGTGTTGAGAGTAGAGCTGATATCATCGAGCTCGGCTTTGCTCAGCGATCCGTAGTGAGCGGAGAGAAAGCTTTCCAATAAAATACCTGCCGCAATGGCCTCTCCGTGCAACAAAGGGTTTTCGGTATTCAAGAAATAGGTTTCTAGCGCATGACCAAGGGTATGCCCGAAATTCAAAATTTTTCGCAGTCCTTTTTCGGTAGGGTCTTGACTGACAATTTTCACCTTAAGCGCAACCGATTCTGCAATGAGCTGCTCGGGATGGTCAATGTGGGTCTTCAACAGCTGCCAGTGCTTGGCACTCGCAATAAGCCCGTGTTTAAACATTTCACAGACTCCGCTTTTAAACTGCCGCAAATCAAGTGTACGAAGAAAGTCTTGGTGGATAAGGGTGGCCAGGGGTGAGGAGAATAGCCCTATGTGGTTCTTAAGTCCCTCAAAATCGATTCCGGTCTTGGATCCAGTAGATGCGTCTACCATAGCCAGTAAAGTGGTAGGAATATTTACAAAACGAAGGCCTCTCTTATAGCAGCTAGCGGCAAAGGCGCCCATATCGGTAAGTACTCCTCCGCCCAACAGCAAGACAAGCGCGCTGCGATCAGCCTGGTGAGCAGTAAGTTGAGACCATATATACGTGCAGCTCGAGATGGTTTTGTTTACTTCGCCAGAAGGAATCTGAATTTCGATAAACGTCTGATCTCCTAAAAACCCCTTTAAAACGGGTAGACAATGGGTATGTGTATTTTCATCAGTGAGCACAAAAAGCTGAGAGAACTGTGCGATGCTGTCAAGCGAACGCAAGTAACTTTCTGCTTTGACTTGATAAAATAAAACAGGTGCGTGTATCATCGGGGTTAAAGATACATTCTCTCGAATATTTCAATACCGAATTAGGGTATATTTGGCGAAAAATTGCAGCATTGAAATGAACAAAGCGGTTGATTTCCGAAATACCGAAGTAGCCTTTGCCTCTAAAAGCAACAACGAACTACTTAAAGCGCGATTCTTATTCGAATTACTGCGAAACAAGCGGCTAGTGGCGTTTGGAAATGGTTTTATGCAGTGGGCGCTGAAAATTGGCCTGCCCATAGAGTGGCTGATAAAGTCAACAGTATTTAAGCACTTTTGTGGTGGGATTACGCTGGAGAGCTGCAAGCCCCTTGTGGATAAGTTAGAAAAAACAGGAGTGCGTGCTATTTTAGACTATTCAGTTGAAGGTCAAGATACTGATAGTCAATTGGATAAAAACGTGCTACTCATTAAGGAGGAGATTGAGAACGCCTCCAGAAGCAAAAATATTGCCTTTGCCGTCTTTAAACCTACCTCAATTGGAAGGTTAGAAGATTTTCAGGCAGCCTCCCAACAAAAGAATTACACCTCAGAAACCTTTGAGGCGATTAAAAGAAGGTATATCGCTATTGGAGAAACAGCCGCTGCATTGAACCAAGCTATAATGATCGATGCTGAAGAAAGTTGGATGCAGGCCGCGGCAGATGAATTGGCATTTGACTTGATGCGTCGATTCAACACCGAAAAGGTCTTGATATACAACACCTTTCAGCTCTATCTAGCCGACCGATTAGATAAGCTAACCGACTATACCTTACGCGCCAAAGAAGAAGGCTTCAAATTGGGAGCCAAACTCGTTCGAGGCGCTTATATGGAGAAGGAAAGAGCGCGCGCTAAACAGATAGGCTATACCTCACCCATTTGCGAAACCAAAGAGGCGACCGATGTGCTTTACGACAAGGCGGTTGAATTTGTCTTTGAACATACCGATACTGTTGCTGTCTTCATTGGCACACACAATGAGCAAAGCACCTTAAAGGCTGCTCGTTTGGCTATGGAGCACTACCAAACACTCGATCATCCTAATGTTTGGTTCGGACAGTTGCAAGGCATGAGTGATCAGATCACGTATAATATGGCTGAGGCGAACGCACGCGTAGCCAAATTAATTCCCTACGGTCCGGTTAAGGAGGTGCTTCCTTACCTCATTCGCAGGGCTGAAGAAAACACCTCAATTGCCGGACAAACCGGTCGCGAACTCAGTTTATTGCGCAAGGAGATGAACAGAAGAAAACAGACTTCTACGGTTCAAAGTAGGTGAGGTAGGTATCGCACTTCTCAAAAACATACCGCTTGCTCTGGTGAATGAGTACATACTGCTTACAGGGCTTCTTTCTCGGGGCGCTTTCAGCGAATAGAATTCTTCCATCGGTCAAAATGGCTTTCACCTTTATAGAGTCTTCTGCTGGTCTTAGTGGAGTATTTCGCAATTCTTTAAGCACACGGCATTCAGGTAGGTAACAAAAATCTAGGCCTTTTCCGCCTGTTTTTTTATCGATAATGAAGTTTAAAAAGAACAGTCCGAGAGTAAGCCCTAGGGCATACCACATAAAGCGTTTTAGAAATTGAGCACTAAATACATTCAAAGTAGGTACAGTTTTAGATCGTGAAAATCGAATCCAAACCAATCGTTTAATGCGGGTTTGGTCGCTTTGTTTTTGTAGCAGTACACTCCAGAGGCTACGGTGGCGTCCTTCGCTAAAACAGTTTCGATCTGTGGCTCATAAGAGAGCTTTAGTACGAATGGAGTAATCAGCGCGCTTAGGGCATCCGTTGAACTCTTCGGGTAACGTGAGGGAATATTGGGAACTCCGTAGTGAACAACGCCATTGTAACTAGTGGTAGGGCGGTCGTGAGTGGTTAGTTCAGAGGTCTCTATGCAGCCCCCGCTATCGATAGAAATATCAATAATAACGGAACCTTCTTGCATTTGGTCAACCATAGATTGACTAACAACGACCGGAGCTCTGCGCTCGCCCGAGAGCGCCCCTATGACCACGTCAGCCTCTTTTAGTGCTTCAGCCAAGGCCGTGTCTGCAATGAGTTGGGTAGACAAATTAGCTGAAATGTGTTGGCGAGCTATACGCAGCTTAGACACGTCAAGATCAAAAAGAGCCACTTGACTCCCTAAGGCCATCGCCGTTTTAGCAGCTACAACTCCGGTTGACGAGGCACCTATAACTACGGTGCTTAACGGTTTTACTCCGCTTATATTGCCGAATAGTATTCCCTTAGCCTTCTGCGAGGTGGCCAGTAACTCTGCGGCTATAAGTACAGAACTAACCCCTGAAATTTCGCCTAAACTCTCTACAAACGGGTAACCTCCATGACCATCTTCAATGTATTCAAGGGCTATCGCAGTTATATTTTTTTTGAGTAACTGCTCAAAAAAGGAACGCTTTCTTGTCTTTATCTGAAGGGCTGAAACTAAAACAGCCCCATTGTTCATCCGCTTAATTTCTTCCTCTGAAGGCGGATCAACTTTTACCACTACTGATGCGGCGTACAATTTTTTTAAATCGCTAGTGATGATTGCTCCTGCTTCAGCGTACAATTGATCGGAGTAACCCGCCGCATCTCCTAGCTGAGATTCTACCATCACATGGTGGTTATTCGATACCAAAACCGCAACTCCTGCTGGTGATATAGGTGCTCTTCGCTCTTGAAGCGATGAAGCTTTCGCGAAGGCTATGACTAAAGCTGAGGCTGAATAGGCGACAGCTAATTTTTCCTCTTGTGGCAGCAGTTCTTTTCTAGAAAATGGGGATTGACTCATGAATTAAAAAGACATTAACAGCAATTAACCCTTTAATATAAGGTAAGCCTCCGTTCATTCTCGGCCGACTCCTCAATAAATATTCGATTAACCTCTAAAGGCTGGTTCCCATAAAGGTTTTCGGGCCATTCGATAAAGATATAAGCATTGGTATTTAGATACGAATCGAAACCGAATTCATTGAGCTCGTCAATCGATTCAATGCGGTACAGGTCAAAATGATACACAAGCCTACCGTCAGAACAGTGGTATTCATTTACGATTGAGAAAGTAGGACTCGACACCCGATCTATACTCCCTAATTGCTTTAAGATTGAGGCGATTAGGGTGGTTTTTCCGGCCCCCATATCACCGGAGAACAGAAGTACCTTATGTGATGATTCTCTGAGCACAAACGCTGCCGCTTCATCGATAGCGTCTAGCGTATAAACCATTCTTTTAGGAGTGCTCTCAAATTGGGTTTCTAACATATTCTGTTGATCTTTACCAACTCTAAACCCTAAAGATAGTGCGGTTATCAAAAAAGCTGAAAGTAATTAACGATCCGGTTTACAATTCGGTGAGTGTTCCTAGCGATTTGTTGTTTGACGTCATTAGTCATCCCTATTTTCAGCGATTGAGACGCATTACTCAAATGGGCTTGTCGTACTTGGTTTATCCCGGAGCCCATCACACGCGTTTTCATCACGCTTTGGGCGCCATGCATTTAATGCAAAAGGCTATTGGGGTATTAAAGTCTAAGGGCGTCTCGTTTACAGAAGAAGAGGAGGAGGGGCTCTTATTGGCCATCTTGCTGCACGATATTGGTCACGGGCCGTTTTCTCATGCACTAGAATACAAGCTTGTTCCTTTACATCACGAGGCGCTTACCTTGGCGTACATGCAAGCTTTAAATACAGTGTTCGATAAGCGACTAACGACGGCCATTTCTATTTTTAAAGGCGAACACCCTAGAACTTTTTTGAATCAGTTGGTTTCTAGTCAGTTAGATGTTGATCGGCTAGACTACTTAAAACGCGACAGTTTTTACGCCGGAGTTACCGAGGGAAACATAAACGCAGAGCGACTCATTAACACCTTCGCTGTTGTTGACGATCGATTAGTGGTTGAAGAAAAGGCCATTTACTCGGTCGAAAAGTTTTTAATGGCCAGACGTTTCATGTATTGGCAGGTTTATTTGCACAAAACCAGTATAGTTGCTGAATTGATGCTTTCAAGGGCCATTGAACGGGCATCTGAATTGATCAGAACAGGTGCTGAGTTAGCGGTCGAAGAACCGCTCAAAACCTTTATATCCGCATCAAATGGCGAGTTAAGCAACGATAAACTTCCGTCTAAGGCAATGCTTGACGCCTTTGCCCAACTAGATGATATCGATATTCTATCTGCCTTAAAAAAATGGGCTGTTTCAGAGGATTTCGTGCTCTCCTTTCTCAGTTCGTCTATCTTGAACCGCTCTCTTTTAGAAGTGCGTTTTAGCGAACAACCCGTAACGACTCAATTCTACGAAGAAACCTGTGAGCAGGTCGCTTCAACATTTAAGTTGAGCCGCGAGGAATCCGCCTATTTGGTGTACAAGGGTACGCTGTGGAATCGGGCATACGATGCGTCGAAAGAACCCATACGCATTCTATTTAGAGACGGTTCGGTCGAGGATTTTATTAAGGCAAGCCGTTATTTAGGTACCCCAGCCTTTTTGGCCACCCATGAAAAGAACTACATCTGCGCTCCCGCACTGTAAACAGTAGAATTGTTTAACTTTGTTGCCTATGAAATTTAAGGTTAACCAAATAGCCGAATGGATTGGTGCCACTGTGGAGGGAGATCCCACTATAGAAATTGACCATTTCTCGGCGATTGAACAAGGAAGCAAACACGGACTGTCTTTTCTGGCTAACCCTAAATACGAAAGTCATTTATACACTACTGCCGCTTCGGCTGTGATCATAAACCAATCCCTTCCCTTAAAACAAAAGGTTGAGCCGGCTTTGCTTCGTGTGAAAGATCCCTATGCTAGCTTTACAACGCTGCTTCAACTTTACGAGAAAATGATTCGTCCTACTTATGAGGGAATCAGTCAACAAGCGTTTATTCACGAGGAGGCCGAGGTTGATCCGAGCTGTTATGTCGCGGCTGGGGCTTACATCTCTAAAGGTGCAAAAATTGCAGCTGGTGTAGAGGTTCATCCGCATGTTTTTGTAGGAGACTCGGTTCGCATCGGAAAAGGAAGCGTTCTTTATGCTGGAGCTCATCTAGCTGATCGCACGGTAATTGGAGAACAGGTAATCGTTCATCCTAATGCGGTGGTGGGAGCAGACGGATTTGGTTTTGCACCCAACAGCGATGGTGTGTATTCAAAAATACCTCAATTGGGTAATGTGATTGTCGGAGATTTCGTTGAAATAGGTGCCTGCTGCACCATCGACAGGGCAACTTTTGGCAGCACGATTATCGAAGAGGGGGTGAAGCTAGACAATCAGGTGCATATAGCACACAACGCAACCATCGGCGCGCACACCGCCATTGCTGCCCAAACGGGTATTGCGGGCTCTTCGAAGATTGGAAAAAGAGGCCTAATAGGAGGGCAAGTGGGCATTGCTGGCCATTTGGTTATCGGAGATGATGTTAAAGTTCAAGCTCAATCGGGTATCGCCAGAAACGTCAAGGACAAAGAAAAACTTCAGGGTACTCCAGCGTTGGATTACACCAATTACAATAAATCGTATGTGTTGTTTAAGAATTTAGAAAAGCTCGAACATCGCCTAAAGGAATTGGAAAAACAATTAAAAATAGCTGACTCGTGAATCAAAAAACCCTTGCTAAGGCCGTATCGCTATCAGGTATTGGGTTGCATACCGGAAAGAAAGTTACCTTAACTTTTCTTCCTGCAGAACCAAATACTGGATTCGTATTTAAACGCGTTGATCTTCCGGGAGCCCCTGAGATACCTGCCCTTTCTAAATACGTTACCCGCACTCAGCGCAGCACGGTACTTGAAAAAGACGGTGTTGAGGTGCACACTTCAGAACATGTGCTTGCCGCACTCACTGGGCTTGACTACGACAATGCGATCATTGAGTTAGACGCTAGCGAGCCCCCGATTATGGACGGATCGTCTATAGCCTTTGTCGAAGTTTTAAAAGAAGCCGGGATAGAGGAACAAGATGAAGAGCGTGACGTTTATGAAGTGGTAGACCCCATTCATTTCAAAGACGAAAGTACTGGGAGTGAAATCATTGTGTTACCCGCAGAACAATACGAATTATCTGTTTTGGTAGACTTTGGCACCAATGTTCTTGGTACCCAAAACGCCACGCTAAATCAGTTAAGCGATTTTGAACGCGAAATTGCAGACGCCCGCACCTTCAGCTTTTTGCACGATATTGAAACCCTACTCGATCAGGGTTTAATCAAAGGTGGAGACTTGAACAACGCCATTGTTTATGTAGATAAAGACCTTTCTGAGACCACTATCAGTAAGCTCAAAAAGGCCTTTAACCGCGAAGACATTGAAGTGACTCCAAACGGTATTTTAAACAACTTGGAATTGAAATATTCCAACGAGGCCGCTCGCCATAAGTTATTAGATGTAATTGGCGATTTAGCCTTAGTAGGAACGCGATTCAAGGGGCGAATAATTGCCTGTAAACCAGGTCATTATGTCAATACGGAGTTTGCGAAATTAATGCATAGAAAGATCAAAGAGGAAAGGCGAAAAGGAGTTCCTAAGATTGATATTTACGCCGAACCCCTCATGGATACGGTTAAGATTATGGAGGTGCTTCCGCATCGTCCACCGTTTTTATTGGTCGACAAGATATTAGAGCTCAGCGAATCGCACGTAGTAGGCCTAAAGAATGTGACCATGAATGAGGCCTATTTCATCGGTCACTTTCCGGGAGCCCCAGTAATGCCTGGCGTACTTCAGGTTGAAGCCATGGCTCAGACTGGAGGTATACTTGTTTTGAGTACGGTTCCAGATCCTGAAAATTACCTGACCTTTTTCATGAAGATGGATAACGTCCGATTTAAACATCAAGTAAACCCTGGAGACACACTTATTTTTAACTGCGAACTCATCACCCCGATAAGACGGGGTATTTGCCATATGCGGGCAACAGCCTTTGTCGGAGACCGCTTGGTTTCTGAGGCCGAACTCATGGCCCAAATAGTCAAAACAAAATAGATTTATCAGCTATGAACCAGCCTTTGGCCTATGTGCATCCGGGTGCTAAAATCGCGAAGAATGTGGTGGTAGAACCTTTTGCGATGATCCATAACAATGTAGAGATTGGCGAAGGAACCTGGATAGGTTCTAACGTCACGATCATGGAGGGTGCTCGAATAGGAAAAAATTGCTACATTTTTCCAGGCTCGGTCATTTCAGCTCCCCCTCAAGATTTAAAATACAACGGAGAAGATACTACTGTTGAGATTGGTGACTTTACCACCATAAGAGAATGTGTAACTATAAATAGGGGCACTACCGATCGCTACAAGACCGTGGTTGGATCACACTGCCTCATCATGGCCTATTGCCATATAGCTCACGACTGTGTGGTAGCAGACGGATGCATTTTCAGCAATAATTCTACCCTTGCTGGCCATGTCAATGTTGGTAAAAACGTGGTTATGGCCGGAATGGTCGCGGTGCATCAATTTGTTTCTATCGGTCACCACTCTTTTGTTACGGGTGGGGCTTTGGTGCGCAAAGATGTGCCTCCATATGTTAAGGCGGCTCGTGAACCGCTCTCGTTTGTCGGGGTGAATTCTGTCGGACTTAGAAGAAAAGGGTTTACCACCGAGAAGGTGAGAGAGATACAAGATATTTACCGCATTTTATACCAGAAAAACTACAACAATACTCAAGCCGTACAAATCATTGAAGCCGAAATGGAGGCCACTGATGAACGGGATGAGATATTAGAATTCATACGCACTTCGAAGCGTGGAATAATGAAAGGATACTTTAATCACTCATAAAACTATGGCAAGCACTTCAGACATCCGCAAAGGACTATGTATTCGTTATAACAATGACATTTACAAAATCATTGAATTTCTTCACGTCAAACCCGGAAAGGGACCAGCTTTTGTGCGCACCAAACTGAGAAGCGTTACCAACGGAAAGGTCTTAGACAATACCTTCTCAGCTGGGCATAAAATTGAAGATGTGCGCGTTGAAACACGTATGTTTCAGTTTCTGTACGCAGAAGGGGACACCTTTCATTTTATGAATACCGAAGACTACGACCAAATGGGCTTTCAGCGTTCGTTGCTAGATGCTCCAGATCTTTTGAAAGAAGGTGAAGTAGTCTCCGTCTTGTTCAGCACAGAAGACAATATGCCATTGAGTATTGAGATGCCTGCGAGCGTAGTACTAGAGGTGGCTTCATCAGAGCCAGGTGTTAAAGGCAATACCGCTACCAATGCTACAAAGCCCGCCATTCTTGAAACTGGGGCGCGTATTAACGTTCCACTTTTCATCAATGAAGGAGACAAGATCAAGGTAGACACCGAAAAGGGCAGCTATATTGAGCGTGTTAAAGAATCGTAATGGCGAGCGCCTAATCCATTGTTACACCTTATTTTTGCACCAAACTAATCAACTATCATGAGCGTACTCGTTAATAAAGATTCTAAAATAATTGTTCAAGGTTTTACAGGAACTGAAGGTACTTTTCACGCGGAGCAGATGATCGCTTACGGATCTCCAGTCGTGGGAGGTGTGACACCCGGAAAAGGTGGTCAGACTCACCTTGGTCTCCCTGTTTTCAATACAGTGCGCGACGCGGTGAAAGCAACAGGTGCAGATACCTCGATTATTTTTGTTCCGCCCGCATTTGCAGCCGACGCCATCATGGAATCCGCAAATGCTGGGATAAAGGTGATCATCACAATTACCGAGGGTATTCCGGTGGCAGATATGGTTAAAGTTTACGATTATATCAAAGCATACGACTGCAGAATGATTGGGCCAAACTGCCCAGGGGTGATCACACCAGATGAAGCCAAGGTGGGTATTATGCCCGGATTTGTGTTTAAAAAGGGTCGTGTAGGCGTGGTTTCTAAATCAGGAACCTTGACCTATGAGGCAGCCGATCAGGTTGTACGCCAAGGACTAGGAATTTCAACAGCCATTGGAATCGGTGGTGACCCAATCATCGGAACCACTACTAAGGAGGCCTTAGAACTACTCATCAACGATGAAGAAACAGATGCGGTAGTCATGATCGGCGAGATTGGCGGACAACTTGAATCTGATGCAGCCAACTGGTATAAGAAGAGTGGAAGCTCAAAACCGGTAATCGGATTTATTGCTGGTGAAACAGCTCCCGCCGGCCGCACCATGGGTCATGCCGGAGCCATTGTAGGTGGCAGTGACGATACGGCCCAAGCCAAGAAACGCATTATGCGTGAATGCGGAATTCACGTGGTGGATTCTCCTGCATTAATCGGCGAAATGGTTAAAGAAGTCTTATCTTAAAGACCCATCATGCTATTAAACGAAAAGACAGTTGTTATAACAGGGGCCAGCAGAGGTATTGGAAAAGGCATTGCCGAAGTCTTTGCCCGTCAGGGAGCAAACATCGCCTTTACCTACAGTTCTAGTGAAGCTCAAGCGGCCGATCTAGAGACGGCACTCTCAGCTCACGGCACAAAAATTAAGGCGTATAAGAGCGATGCTTCTAGCTTTGAGGCCTGTGAAAAACTCGCTGAAGCGGTTAACGCCGACTTTGGCCAGGTAGATGTGCTCATAAACAACGCAGGAATCACCAAGGATAACCTGCTCATGCGCATGTCAGAAGAAGATTTCGATGAAGTCATCCGTGTGAATTTGAAATCGGTCTTTAACATGACTAAGGCCTTTCAGCGCGGGTTTTTGAAGCAGCGTTCAGGCTCTATCATAAATATCAGTTCTATAGTCGGGGTAAAGGGAAATGCAGGCCAAGCCAATTAC
>JAURPW010000131.1:0-4859 GCA_030836435.1 Flavobacteriaceae bacterium | reverse complement strand
GGGCTTTATTCGCACCGAAAATAATTGGTTTTTATACACGGGTGGCGACGGCATGGACTATGAGATTGACCCACTAAACAACGACCTATCGTACGGGTTTGCTCAAGGCGGAAGTTTTTTATTCATAAGCACCAGCAGAGGCGACAACCTCGCGCTCATCGAGGGTCCCTATTCAGAAAGCGGCAACTGGATCACACCACTGACCATAACCCTAAACGGAGAGGTGCTTGCCGGCTACCGATCGGTCTACGTGCTTGGAAGTTCAGGATTCACCGAGCGGTCTGAGCCCTTAGCTGAAGGAAACATAGACGACCTCGAGGCCTCCCCTTCAGACCCGAACATCGTCTGGGCGGCCGAAGGTGCTAAGCTCTTTCTGAGCGAAGATGCGGGGCGCAGTTTTACCGAAATCACGACTCTGTTGGCTCCGGTCTCTGATATGAGCATAAACAGCAACAATCCTAAGGAGGTATTTGTCACTACCTCAAGCCGAGTGGATATTGCTTACGTAGACCAGCCCCGAAATCCGAGTGTATGGCGCATCAATGCCACAGACAAGACAGCTATTGATAGGCAAGATCTCACTGCTGACCTTCCGACCGATCAAGTTTACTTCTCGATAGCGCATCAGCCCAGAGATCCGAAAAACAGTTTGTTTGTCGGAACCAACTTGGGGGTCTACCGCACAGACGACAGCCAAACGGGCTGGGAACTCTACGGGTCCAACCTTCCCAATACCGCTGTGAGCGACCTAGAACTTAGTGTAGAAGACGCCATCATTGCGGCCTCTACGTACGGACGGGGAGTTTTCACCTCTCCCATCAGCGTTGAAAAAGCAGATTTCGACATCGGCATCAGCCAACTATCTGTTCTCAACCCTAAGATTTTTAAACCCGCTGAGGCTCAATTTGAGGCGCAACTTAAAAACGAGGGCAGTCAACCCATTGAAAGCGTTTCGGTCGCCTTGACATACAACGGTTTGGCCCAAGAAACGCTAAACCAAACCGTAGATTTAGCACCCAACGCAAGTACTACCATTAGTCTGGGGGGGCTGCCAGAGACCTATATGGGCATTGTCTCGACAGTTGCAGAGGCATCCACTCTAAACGATGCGTGGAGCGACAATAACCTCAGCAGCACCAAACTAGTGGTTCAGCCCGAGGCGGTATTCTCCGAGACCTACCCTTCAATCGACTTCGAGTCTCCCGGATCAGGTCTTTTGGCCTACGATAATCTTTTCGGAACGGGCTCGTGGCAGGTTGCGGCCCTCAATCAAAAGTTTCTAGGGCAAACCAACAGCCAAGTGGTGATGACCGGGGTAGCCCAGAACTATCCCGACATGGAGCGCAGCTACCTGCTCTCTGACTTCTACGACCTCAGCCTGCTTGAGCAACCCGCGCTATCATTCGACATGGCCTTTGAGCTCGAAACCAATTGGGATTTGGTATACGTGCAATACTCTACCGACCAAGGCCAAACCTGGCATGTTTTGGGTAGCGTAAATTCAACCCCCAACTGGTATAATTCGAGCCGAAGCCCTCAATCTAACCAATACGATTGTTACAATTGTGTGGGTGCACAGTGGACGGGTGAAGAGCCCGCCTATGCTCAAATGACCACCTATCAATACGACTTTACGGCAAACGCCCCTATTGATAATGTCGATTTAAGTGATCAGACCGATATCTTATTTAGAGTGGTTTTCCATTCAGACGAATCGGTAAACGCTAAGGGTGTGGCCATAGATAATTTTAAGGTGTTTGATTTGGCCTACGAGGAGCCTCCCGTTGAGAGCAACCCTGAAGAGCCCACAGAACCCAACGAACCGGAGACTGAGCAGCCTATAACTATTCCGTCCAATGCGTTCGACCTAATAGCCATTGACGCCAACTGCCCCGATAGCGCCACCGGACAAATCGAGATGGCCCTTTTATCGGCGGCTCCAGCCGGCAATTACACCGTCACGCTCTACGATGCCGATCAGACCATCGCAGGAGGCCCACAAAACTTAAGCCTTAACGGGCTTCGCTTCGAAAATTTAATTGCGGGCAGCTATACCGTTTGTGTCACCACCGACCTGTCGGCATCCTTTAGCCGCTGTTATAACGTGGCCATTGGGCAACCTCAGCCGCTTAGCGTGCAGAGCTTTGTGAACAGTCAGCGCAACGAGCTTACACTGAATCTCAGCGGATCCGACACCTTTACCATAGAGTTTAACGGCCAAAGACTTACGACCCGCGAGCGCACCGTAGTTCTCAATCTAGATCGCATAGAAAACCGCATTCGGGTAAGCACCGAAGAGGGCTGTCAAGGCGTTTTCGAGAAGACCTATATCCTTTCTGATCAAAACTTTATCTATCCCAATCCAGTTAGTGATGGGGTGATTCAGCTTTATCTGGGACAATCGCGTTCAACCAAAGTGCGCCTGAGTCTGCACGATACCAACGGAGTGCTCGTATTTGAAAAAGATCAGCCGCTAGTTGATAAAAAGACCCAACTGAACGTCAAGGGCTTAACCCCGGGGCTCTACTTCTTGAGCATAACTGATGAGGCCGTGGCCGAAACCACTACCCATAAAGTAATCATTCGTTAATGCTGCTTCAGTACGCCATCAAAGGACAAATCGAAGTGGGCCTTGACGAGGCCGGAAGGGGCTGCTTGGCAGGCCCGGTCACCGCCGCAGCCGTCATTTTACCCGAAGACTTTTACCATCCCCTACTAAACGACTCCAAAAAGCTGAGTAAGCGGCAGCGCGACGAGCTTCGGCCCGTGATCGAGCGAGTCGCGCTGGCCTATGCCGTTGAGCACGTAGATGAAGCAACGATAGACGAGATCAATATTTTAAACGCGAGCATTTTAGCCATGCATCGCTGCATTGACGCCCTGACGATCACTCCTGAATTCATCTTGGTAGACGGCAATCGCTTTAAGCCCTATTTGGGAATTGCCCACCAGTGTGTGGTAAAGGGAGACGGTAAATATGCAAGTATTGCCGCAGCATCCGTTTTGGCGAAAACCTACAGAGACGAGTTGATGTGCGCGCTAGATGAAAAATTTCCAGTCTATAAGTTTGCTGCGCACAAAGGCTATCCCACTGCCGCCCACAAGAGAGCCCTCAAGCACCATGGGCGCTGCAAGCACCACCGAAAATCGTTTGCGGCAAACCTCTAGTTCGTCGTACCTTCACTGCACTAATTTGTTTTCTACATGAAGCGAGTCATCGGTTTCTTCCTGTTTCTTTTATTGAGTGCCTGTGCGGTCGAGAGCACGCTTACGCAGTCTAATCTGAGATTCTTTCCAGACGACTACTCATTCATCCTAAAAGCCAATAAGGCCGAAAACCTATGGTCTGGAATGCTGAGCTCCGATAGGGTTCACAAAGATCTCGTTCGTTTAAGCGAAGCCGTTGACGGCATTCAGCAGCAACTAAGTGGACTAATTCCGGTTGGAACAGTTGAGATTGCACTCTATCCAGAAGGCCGAGACGCGCTCAGCTTCTTAGCCCTATCAACCAACGAAAACCTGGAAAGCTCTTTTGAGTTCGACGATTCTTTGACTTATGACGACAGCGCCGTTGGAGTCACCACGGTGGGCGACCAAGAATTGTACTACGCTTCTATTGAGGGGCGCTCGCTCATCAGTAATTCAACCCTCATTCTGCAGGAGGCCCTTAGGGGAAAGGCGCGCTTTGCCGTTGATGAAAAGGTTGAGCGTCTCTATGCGAGTGCAACAGCAGAAGAGGTGGTTCACCTAGTCATGAAACCCGAAAACAGCCGACTGGTTTTAGAGGCACTTAGCGGCGGAGCTTATGCTGATCTGGCCTCCTCGATTTCGCTAGATATCAGCCAAGAAGGCCAGCTCACCAAGGCAACAGGAATAAGCTTTGCCTCAGATAGCTTAGACCTTTATTTGTCAAGCTTTGCGCAAAGCGCACCAATTCAACCGCGACTTCTAGACCACGCTCCAAGAGCAACTAAGGGCCTTCTGGTGAGGGCCGCTCCCGCCGGCTTGAAGCATCCCTTACTCAACGGAGCCATTGAAATCGGACGTGTAGACCTTGAGGCTCAGCAACTGCTTTATGTTCGAAGCATCGCCTCAGAACAAATTATTGAAGAGCTCAATCGCCGTCAGTTTGAGAAAGAAGACTATATGGGAATTGCACTCTACCAATTGACTGAGGTTGATTTTTCGCAAGACCTGGAATCCTTGGGCCTACCCACCCAGGTAAATTACGTGGCACTTTACGAAGACGCCTTCTGGTACAGCACATCAGACACTGATCTTCAGTCACTTATTAAATTTATTAGCAGCGAAGAAACCTTCAAGCGCGGAGCGCTGTACGCAAGCCTAGAGGCCAATATTGCCCAAGAGATTAGCCTGCTGTATCTGTCACAAGAAGACAAAAGAGCTCAGCTGTTTTCGGTTGTCAAAGACGCAGCACATTATTTTACGGCAGCGACCTCAGCACCCCTTATCACGCCTAAATTCGAAGCAATAGTCAGTCCTGTGCTCAGCTTATCACTTGATGCGCCGGCGCTGACCGATCCGCAGTTTGTAAAAAATCACTACACCAATACCTACGAAATCGTCGTTCAAGACGCTAGCCATGCCCTCTACCGCTTCTCGAATTCTGGGGCTCGATTGTGGAAACGCCAATTAGAAGCCAAGATCCAAGGCCGCATTCACGAAGTAGACCTCTTTCGAAATAAAAAACTGCAACTGGCCTTTACCACTGAAACCTCGTTTGTGGTTGTCGATAGAAACGGAAACTACCTCGACGGCTTTCCCAAGCGTTTTCAAGATGGCAATCTCTCGGCATTGTCGGTATTTGATTACGACAACAGTCGAAACTACCGCATGGT
>JAURPW010000130.1:0-4407 GCA_030836435.1 Flavobacteriaceae bacterium | reverse complement strand
TCTTCATGTCGATTGTGGGTGGTCCGGTTCGCGGATTGGGCAACCTAATGGTAGTGACTATTGTACTGATGTGGCTTTATCGCCTGTTTATCTTTAAGTCTACCGTTTCGTTTCAGAATACTGTTTTGGTATGGCTTGAAAACGCGTATGAGAAGCAATTGAAAGCTGCACTTCGCGGCCGAAATGTGTACTACCTCTTCGCCGGAACCATAGTGTTGTTGCTTCTAGCTTTTATGGGCTTTGGGGCCTCTATCGGTATGGGAAGAACCAAGATTGAATTTTTCCCAGATAACACGCCCAAGCAGGTGGTCGTCTATGTAGAGTATCCGCAAGGTACGGCCATTGATAAGACCAATGACCTTTCGCTAGAAATTGAACGCGAAGTGGCCCAGGTCTTAGGTGACCAGCAGTACGTGATCGGGGGCAGAAACGCTCTGGTAGAGACCTCTATTGCTCAAGTCGGAAAGGGAGCAGAGAATCCGTTTACCGAGGGCGGATCAGCCTCAGAAATGCCGCATCGCGCCAAACTAGTCATTCAGATGCGTGAGTTCAAAGACCGAAAGGGCTTAGACAGTGAGCAGCTGCGCCTGCGCATACAAGAGACTTTGGCTCAAAAGTATCCGGGCGTTGTGATCTCGGTAGAGAAAGATCCGGTGGGTCCTCCGGCAGGGTATCCTGTCAACATTGAAATTCAGGGAGAAGATTACGACCAACTCATGGCCCTGGCCAAGCGCATGCAGAATTTCATCAACAAGAAGAGCATTGATGGAATGGAGGGCATCAAGCTCGATGTAAACAAAGACAAGCCCGCACTTGAAGTCTATGTAGATCGCAAGAAGGCCGGAGACCTTGGCGTGGCAGTGGGCCAAGTAGCTATGCAACTCAGAAGGTCTCTATTCGGCGAAAAAGCCGGCATCTATAAAGACGGAACCGATGACTACGACATCAACGTGCGCTTTAATGAAGACCTGAAATACGATAAGAGCGCCCTTTTTGAGCAGCGCATCATATTTAGAGACCCCGCAAACGGACAGATCAAAGAAGTTCCGATTTCAGCGGTGGCCTCTGCGCGAAACACCTCGGGCTTCTCGGCCATTAAACACAAAAATGGTAAGCGCGTTGTAACGCTTTATTCTGCGCTGCTCCCCGGAGGTAACGCCACCGAAATCGTAGCGCAGATTCAGAAAGAAATGGAATCGTTTGAGGCACTTCCAGAGGGCGTATCGATTGATTATACCGGTCAGATCGAAGAGCAAAACAAGCAGCAGTCATTCTTAATGGGAGCCTTCTTTACAGGGCTTGGCCTGATCTTGCTCATCTTGATTTTCCAGTTCAGTGGCATATCTAAGCCGCTCATCATCATGATCGCCATCTCTTTGAGTTTGATCGGCGTATTCGGAGGGCTTATGCTCACCGGATGGCCCTTTGTCATCATGATGACGATGATGGGTATTATCGCCTTAGCTGGTATCGTGGTAAACAATGGAGTTGTGCTGCTCGACTATACGCAGATTCTTATCGACAGGCGCAAGGTGGTCCTCAAACAAGACGACGATTTGCTGCTGCCACTAGACGAACTCACCCACTGCGTAGTCCAGGGCGGAAAGGCCCGTTTACGCCCCGTTTTGCTCACGGCCATCACCACTATTTTAGGTCTGGTGCCTCTTGCGATCGGATTGAACATCAACTTTATCACGCTTTTTACGCGATTTGATGCTCAGGTATACGTCGGAGGTGATAACGTGATTTTCTGGGGACCCCTAGCCTGGACCGTGATCTTTGGTTTATTTGTGGCGACCTTCTTAACCTTAATTATCGTTCCGGTCTTATTTCATATGAGCTACCGCATCAAGTGGGCGGTTTTCAAAAACAGAAGACCCCAATAAGCCAGTCATTACTAATAAAAAAAGCCCCTTCATTGAAGGGGCTTTTTTGGTGTAAACGCAATCTAAAAATTAGTCGAGTAGCGCGTAGCTATCGTTAATCATTTTATGAGCAACGAGTTTGTTGTTTTTAAAAGTGGCCTTTTGAAGCCCGTTGTCGGTGACAAAGAACCAGGTTCCTTCTCGTTTTCCGTTGATGTAAATACCCTTAGCGGTAATATGGCCGTTTTCGTCGAATTGCTTCCAAACGCCATCGGGTTTTCCGTTTACCCGGTAACCTTGCTGAGCAATGGCCCCATTGGCGTGTCTGTAAGTCACTTGAACAAAGTCGCCAAAACGCTCGGTGTCGTAAGCTGCAGCGCTTACTTTGTGGGTTGAAGCGGTCTCTTGGTTCGTCGTTGATTGGGCCATAGCGAAACTCGTGCCCGCTATGAGCAGCATCGTAAATAATGTTTTGTTAACCATGGCTTTAGTTTTAGTTTACACAAAGTTAACAATAAATTTACATACAGACTAATTTTTTTGGGGTCAACCGATCTTCGCTACACCTTTGTATTTTTGCAGGGTTAAACAATAAGCATGTACAGAACACATCATTGCGGGGCGATTCGATTAGCAAATGCTTCAGAGCAAGTGACGCTCTCTGGCTGGGTTTCGAGAACTAGAGACAAGGGGTTTATGGTATGGATCGATCTACGAGACCGCTATGGAATTACCCAATTAGTACTCGACCAGGAGCGCTGCAGTGCTGACCTGCTCGAGGCTGCCCGCAACTTAGGTCGCGAAACAGTGATTCAGGTAACGGGGCAGGTGGTTGAGAGGGATGCCAAAAACGCCGCCATGCCTACCGGAGAGGTAGAGGTTTTGGTGGCTGAACTGAAGGTGTTGAATGCGGCTAAACTTCCGCCTTTTACCATAGAAGATCAAACCGATGGTGGTGACGAGCTACGTATGAAGTACCGCTATCTTGATATCCGTCGCAATCCGGTGAAGCAAAATCTCATCTTCAGACATAAGGTGAGCATGCTGGTGCGCAACTACCTTTCTGATCAAGGATTTCTCGAAGTAGAGACGCCCTATTTGATCAAGTCAACTCCTGAGGGTGCACGTGACTTTGTGGTCCCTAGCCGAATGAATGCGGGTCAATTCTATGCACTGCCTCAATCACCTCAAACCTTTAAGCAGCTGCTTATGGTCGGGGGCCTTGACAAGTATTTTCAACTGGTCAAGTGCTTTAGAGATGAAGACTTGAGGGCTGACAGACAGCCCGAATTTACACAGATCGATTGCGAGATGTCGTTCATTACTCAAGAAGATATATTGAACACTTTCGAGGGGCTCACAGCCCATCTGCTCAAGGCTATTCACGGTATCGATTCTAAGCCTTTTCCGAGAATGAGTTACGATGAGGCTATGGAGCGTTACGGTAACGACAAGCCCGATATTCGATTTGGCATGGAGCTCAGTCGCCTTAATGCAGTAGCACAGCACCGCGATTTTGAGGTGTTTAATTCGGCAGAATACGTAGTAGGCATAGCCGTTCCGAAGGCCGCCTCATTTACGCGAAAAGAAATAGACGCCCTCATTGATTGGGTGAAGCGCCCGCAAATAGGAGCCAAAGGAATGGTCTACGTTCGCTACAACGATGACGGCAGCTTGAAGTCATCGGTTGACAAGTTTTATAGTGAAGACGATTTAAAGGCCTGGGCCGAAGTTACAGGGGCTCAGCCCGGAGACCTCATTTGCGTGCTTTCAGGAGAGTTAGACGCCACGCGCGCTCAGATGAGCGCGTTGCGCATGGAGTTGGCCACTCGGCTTGGGCTCAGAGACCCCAAGATATTTGCTCCGCTATGGGTCGTCGATTTTCCACTGCTTGAGAAAGACGAAGAAAGCGGAAGGTACCATGCGATGCATCACCCCTTTACGGCACCTAAACCTGCAGACATGGCACTGCTAGATACCGACCCTTCTGCGGTGCGCGCCAATGCCTACGATTTAGTACTCAATGGCAATGAAATTGGGGGCGGATCGATTCGTATCCACGATAGGCCAACCCAAGAACTGATGTTTAAGTATTTAGGCTTTTCGCCAGAAGAGGCGCGGTCGCAATTTGGCTTTCTAATGGATGCCTTTGAATACGGTGCACCTCCACACGGCGGAATCGCCTTTGGACTCGATCGTTTGGTGGCTATTCTTGGCGGGGCCGAGACCATTCGCGACTTTATCGCCTTCCCAAAAAACAATAGCGGACGCGACGTTATGATCGATGCCCCGGCTACTATAGACCAGGCCCAACTCGATGAGCTGCACTTACAGCTAAAACCCCTTCAGTCTTAAGCGAATGAGACCATCTAGAGCTACTTTGAGAACGGTTTTGCTGCTTTTATTTATAGGCAGTCTAGGGCTGATTGTGTTTGGATTCGCTCTTCCCGATGAACGCTCTAATGAGTCTAATAAATACATCGGCTCTGGGACAGTGGCCATTTTCTTAATCACTATGCCGCTTTTTTTGTTGTTGGAGAGC